>NZ_JBEZYF010000102.1:0-23374 GCF_040638415.1 Kribbella sp. NPDC026596
GGCCCTCCCGGCCGGTCCTGCGGAGCGCAGGGAGCGCAGCGACCGGAGCGACGAGGGAAGGCCGGGAGCCAGGGCCCCATGACCCTGCCGGCGCCGAAGGCCCGGCCAAAAGCACAGCTGTGACTTCGACGGCACAGACCTTGAACTCGGGCATCCGGGAGACGGGGTCGAGCGCATCGTTGGTGAGCTCGTTGACCGCGCCCGCTCCGCCGTAGTGGAACGGCACGAACACCGTGTCCGGCCGCACATCCGCCGTGACACGAGCCGGCAGCACCATCGAGCCGCGAGCCGTTCGCAACCGGACCGGACGCCCGTCCGCGATCCCCAACTGCGCAGCCACCCGTGGGTGAATCTCGGCGTACACCTCGGGCTCGGCCTCGGCCAACTCACGCACGCGGCGGGTCTGCGCGCCACTCTGGTAGTGCTGCAACAGCCGGCCCGTGATCAGGTAGATCGGCGCCGCCGCGTTCAGGTCGTCCGCGACCGGCCGGTGGTCCACCGGCACCACGTGCGCACGACCATCCGGCGTCGCGAACCCGTCCGCGAACAACCGCGGCGTCCCCGGGTGCCCCTCGAACGGAACCGGCCAGAACAGAGCCTCGCCGGAGTCGATCCGCTCCCAGGTGATCCCGGAGTAGTCCGCCTTCCCACCGGCACTGGCCAGCCGCAGTTCCTCGAAGACCTCACCAGGATCGGTCGAGAACGCCGCCGTACACCCGAGCCGCGAAGCCAACCCCGCAAAGACATCCAGGTCACTGCGCACCTCACCCGGCGGCGCGATCGCAGCCTGCCGCCGCAGCACGCGTCCCTCGAGCGACGTCATCGTGCCCTCTTCCTCGGCCCACTGCGTGACCGGAAAGACGACATCCGCGAGCAGAGCGGTCTCGGACGGTACGACGTCCGCCACCACCAACAGGTCTAGAGACGAGAGCCGCTCACGCACAGAAGACAAGCGGGGAGCTGACACCAGCAGGTTGCTGCCATGGACAAGCAGTGCCTTCGGACCATCAGGCGTGCCAAGGGCATTGATGAGTTCGACTGCACTCTTGCCAGGTCCGGGGAGGTCAGCTGGGTCGACGCCCCAAACGCCGGCCACATGCGCTCGCGCAGCCGGGTCGGTGATGCTGCGGTAGCCGGGCAGCTGATCGGCCTTCTGACCGTGCTCCCGACCGCCCTGACCGTTCCCCTGCCCGGTGATGCAGCCATAGCCGCTGCCAAGCCGCCCAGGCAGCCCGAGCGCCAGCGCCAGGTTGATGCACGCTGTCACGGTGTCGGTGCCCTTGCTGTGCTGCTCGGCGCCGCGACCGGTGAGGATGAACGCTCCCGCACCACCGTGTACGGGCGCCGCAGCCGCAAGCACCCGAGCGGTCCGCCGGATCGTCGCCGCGGGTACACCAGTGACCCGCTCAGCACGCTCCGGCCACCAGGACGCCGTCGACCGGAACAACACATCCGGGTCGTCCACCCGCTCGTTCAGGTACGCCGTGTCCGCCAGACCTTCCTGCAGTACGACGTGAGTCAGCGCGAGCACCAGCGCGAGATCCGTCCCCGGAGTCGCCTGCAGGTGGATACCGGCATCGTCCGCGGTGAGGCCCGCGGTGGCCGAGCGACGCGGGTCGACGACCAGAAGTCCACCCGCGTCTCGTGCGGCCTGCAGGTGCGCGACCGCGGGCGGCATCGTCTCGGCGATGTTGCTGCCGACCAGCAGGACGGCACCAGCACCGCCCAGGTCGGCCAGCGGGAACGGCAGACCACGATCGATCCCGAAGGCCCGGTTGGTCGCAGCCGCCGCGGACGACATGCAGAACCGGCCGTTGTAGTCCACGTTCGCGGTCTTCAACGCCACCCGGGCGAACTTGCCGAGTGCGTAGGCCTTCTCGTTGGTCAGGCCGCCGCCACCGAACACCGCGACCGAATCACGGCCGTGCGTGGCCTGCAGAGACCGGATGCGGTCGGCGACGAAGTCCAGTGCTGCGTCCCAGGTCGTCTCCACCAGATTGCCCGCAGCGTCGCGCACCAGTGGCGTGGTGAGCCGGTCCGGCACCGTGAGTACCTCCGGAGCCGTCCAGCCCTTGCGGCACAGCCCACCGCGGTTGGTGGGGAACTCCCGCGGTCGCACCTCCACTGCACCCGGCCGGTCGACCGGGTGCAGGGTGGTGGCGCACTGCAGGGCGCAGTACGGGCAGTGAGTGGGGACAGCCGTCACACGCGCTCCCGGCTGAGCGGGCCACCCTTGCGGAGGTAGCAGAAGTACGTCACGGCCAGGCAGAGGACATAGAAGCCGCAGAACACGTACAGCGCCGGGACCAGCGAGCCAAAGTGACTCGTCGACATCGCGAACCCGCGCGGGACCAGGAAGCCGCCGTACGCGCCGACCGCGGAGGCGATCCCGATACAGGCCGCCGCCTCCCGGCGGGCCCGGCCCGGGTCGCCCGGCGTGGTCAGCCGGAACACCGCGGGGATCATCCGGTACGTCGATCCGTTCCCGGCGCCGCTCGCCACGAACAGGACCAGGAAGCTGATCAGGAACGCGGTGAAGCTGCCCGAGTTCAGCGACACGATCGCGGCCAGGATGCCGAGGCCCATCACCACGAACGCGCACACCGTCACCCAGGCGCCGCCGACCTTGTCCGACAGCTTGCCGCCGAACGGCCGCGCGACCGACCCCACCAGCGCGCCGAGGAACGCGATGTGCGCCACCGTGATCTCCGGGAACGTGGTCTTGATCAGCAGCGGGAACGCCGCCCCGAAGCCGATGAACGAGCCGAAGGTGCCGATGTAGAGGAACGAGATGATCCAGGTGTGCGGCCGCTTCGCCGCCGCGATCGAGGCGCGGAACGACGAGGTCGCGGCAGACAGGTTGGACATCAGCTTCCAGGCCAGGAACGCGGCCAGCAGGATCAGCGGGATCCACATCAGGCCGGCCCGGTTCAGCGTCAGTCCGGCGCCGGCGACGATCACGATCGGCACCAGCAACTGGACCACGGCCACGCCCAGGTTGCCGCCGGCCGCGTTGATGCCGAGCGCGAAGCCCTTCTCCTTCTCCGGGTAGAAGAACGAGATGTTCGTCATACTGCTGGCGAAGTTGCCGCCGCCGACACCCGCGGTGGCCGCGACCAGCGCCATCACCACGAACGGCGTACCCGGTTGGGTGATGAAGTATGACAGCCCGATGGTCGGGATCAGCAGCAACAGTGCGGAGACGACCGTCCAGTTCCGGCCGCCGAATCTCGGTACGGCGAACGTGTACGGCAACCGCAGTGTCGCGCCGACCAGGCTGGGCAGCGCGACCAGCCAGAACAGCTGGTCGGTGCTGTAGCCGAAACCGGCCTTGGGCATCGAGACCACGACGATGCTCCATAGCTGCCAGACCGAGAAGCCGAGGAACTCGGCGAAGATCGAGGGCCACAGGTTGCGCCGCGCCACCGCGCGGCCCTTCTCGGCCCAGAAGGTGGCGTCCTCCGGATCCCACACATCGATCCAGCGCCCGCGCCGCGGCACCTCGATAGTGCCCACCGCACCGGTCTGGTCGCGGGGAGTGACGACCTCCGGTCGTGCCTCGAGCGTCATACGAAGTCTCCGATCATCCGACCTGACTGATTAGGCCAGGACGCTATGACCGGGGTGTTTCCGAGTAGTCATCTTGTTGTTACGCCGCCGAAACGGCTCCCGCACACCCACCGCCGGGTGGTGAGAGAAGACGCGCTGATGCCTGAGTACTGTGCCGGTACCGACCGTCGGAGGGGACAAGGGTGAGACAAAACAAGAGCCGGGCACGCTGGACGTGGCGCGCCGCGATCGCCGCGGTGCTGATCGGGTGGCTGGTGCTCGGCGCGCTCGGCGGGCCGACGGTCGGGAAGCTGAGCGAGGTCCAGGAGAACGACAACGCCAACTTCCTCCCGAAACAGGCCGAGTCCACGTTGGTCGCAGGAGAGTCGGCCAAGTTCGTGGACTCCAAGGCACTGCCGTACTTCGTCCTGATCACCCGCGACTCCGGCATCACCCCGCACGACCTCGCCAAGGCTCAGGCCTTCCTCGCCAGAGTTCCGACGCTGGACCTGGGCGACGGCAAGACCATCGGCGACTACCTGGCCGCACCGGCCAAGACGGTGATCCCGTCGGAGGACAAGAAGGCGCTGCTGCTCACCGTCGAGCTGGACGGTGAACGCGCCGACGACGTGGTCAAGCAGGGCGAGACCGTGCTGTACGCCGTCGCGGACACGATGCGCACCGACATCAAACAGGAGCTCACACCCACTGGTCTGTCCGTCTACGTCACCGGACCGGGCGGCGTCTTCGCGGACTTCGTGGTGGCGTTCAGCGGGATCGACGGGATCCTGCTCGGCGTCGCGCTCGCGGTCGTGTTCGTCATCCTGCTGATCGTCTACCGCAGCCCGATCCTGCCGATCGCGGTCCTGCTCACCGCCATCTTCGGTCTCGCCCTGGCCGCGCTCGTCATCTATCCGCTGGCGAAGAACGACGTACTCGAGCTGAACGGCCAGAGCCAAGGCATCCTGTTCATCCTCGTCGTCGGAGCCGCGACCGACTACTCGTTGCTGCTCGTCTCGCGCTACAAGGAAGAACTGCACGACTACGAGAGCAAGTACGAGGCGATGAAGGTCGCGTGGCGTGCGTCGATCGAGCCGATCGCGGCCAGCGCGGCGACGGTCATCCTCAGCCTGCTCTGCCTGCTGCTCTCTCAACTCGGCAGCACCAAGGGTCTCGGTCCGGTCGGCGCGATCGGTATCGCCGGTGCGCTGATCGCGGCGATGAGCTTCCTGCCCGCGATCCTGCTCGCCTTCGGCCGGCGGATCTTCTGGCCGTCGATTCCACGCCTCGACCACGTGCACGCCGGCGACCAGGTCGGCGGCCGCAAGCTGTGGGGCCGCGTCTCCGGTCTGGTCGGCCGCCGGCCGCGCCGGGTCTGGGTGATCTCCGTGCTCGCCCTGCTGGCCTGCGCCGCCTTCCTGCCGACGTTCAAGGCGAGCGGCATCTCGCAGGAGGACCTGTTCCTCGACAAGGTCGAGTCCGTCACCGGCCAGCAGGAACTCGCCAAGCACTTCGACGCCGGTGCCGGTACGCCGGTGCAGATCCTCACCCCGGTCGCGCAGGCCGACCAGGTGGTCCAGACCGCGTTGCAGGTCGACGGCGTCAGTACGGCGTCCGCCTCGACGGCACCCGGCGTACCGCCGAAGGTTGTCGACGGCAAGGTTCTGGTCCAGGCCACGCTGAAGGTCCCGGCCGACTCACCCGACGCGACCAAGGTTGTCGAGCACCTGCGTGCCGAACTGGACAAGGTCAGCCCGGAGGTCCTGGTCGGCGGCAACACCGCGATCAACCTGGATGTGCTGGACGCCAGCAAGCGCGACCTGCGGGTGATCATCCCGTCCATCCTGGCCGTCATCTTCGTCGTACTGATGCTCTTGCTGCGTTCGCTGGTCGCCGCCGTGCTGCTGGTGGTCGCGAACGTACTGTCGTTCGGCGCCACGGTCGGCGTCAGCGCGCTGGCGTTCAACCACATCTTCGACTTCCCGGGCGCAGATCCGAGCATCCCGCTCTATGCGTTCGTCTTCCTGGTGGCGCTGGGCATCGACTACTCGATCTTCCTGATGACTCGGGTACGGGAGGAATCCCAGGAACAGGGCACCAGACCGGGCATCCTGGTCGGCCTCGCGGTCACCGGCGGCGTGATCACCTCGGCCGGCGTCGTCCTCGCGGCCACCTTCTCCGCCCTGGCCGTCCTCCCCATCCTCTTCCTCGTCCAGATCGCCTTCATGGTCGCCTTCGGCGTCCTCCTCGACACCACCGTGGTTCGCTCCCTCCTAGTCCCCTCCCTCGCCTACGACATAGGCAAAAAAGTCTGGTGGCCCAGCAAGCTGTCACACGAGAAGTAGAAGGGACCTTCCCGCGCGGCCGCTATCCTCGCTATCGCTCGCCGCGGCCGCTCCCACCCCGCCCAGCCGTGCGCGCCGTCGCGCTTCACCGACCGCCCCCGTACTGACGGTCTGCTCGTACTCCGCGAGACGACCGCGGTCCAGAGGCGGCTGGACCGGTGGCCGCCGGACGACGGAAACGTGTCTCGTCCCCGGCGGCATGAGGCATCGGGTGTCCGCCCGCCGCGGGCGGCATGAGGAACCGGACGCCCGTCCGCTGCGGGCTCGCGGCAATGCCGGTTGTGCTGGTGTTGCGAACGAACTCGCCACTCACCCCGTTCTTCGGCGTTCCTCCTTCCTTCCTTTGTACCTTTGAACCATGGAGACGTTTGTGGGGTCGATCGTCGTGAACGACGGAGGCGGGGCTTGGGTGGAGGTGCCGGGGGATGTGATTGCCGCGTTGGGTGGGGGTGGGCGGATTCCGGTGCTGGCGACGTTCGATGGGGTGGCTTATCGGGGGTCTGTGGCGTCGATGGGTGGGTGTATGGCGCTGGGGATTCTGAAGAGTATTCGGACTCAGCTCGGTAAGGGGGATGGGGATCCGGTCACCGTGACGGTGGAGCGGGATTCGGCTGAGCGGACGGTGGAGGTGCCTGCGGATCTTGCGTCCGCGCTGGAGGAGGCTGGGTTGCGGGAGGCGTTCGACGGGCTCAGCTACAGCCATCGGCGCGAGCATGTGAACGCGATCAACGATGCCAAGAAGCCGGAGACTCGGGCACGCCGGATCACGAAAGCTTTGGAGATGCTCAGGGCCTCTTGAGGGACGCTAGTTCGGTGCGGTTGGCGACACCGAGTTTCGCGTAGACGTGGGCGAGGTGAGTCTTCACCGTGCCGCGGCTGATGAACAGCCGCTCGCCGATCTCCGGGTTACTCAATCCCTCCACGGCCAACGCGACGACTTGCTCCTCCGTCGGTGTCAGACTCGCCCACCCACTCGACGGCCGGCCCCGCGCTCCCCTCGTACGCCGGGCATACGCGACAGCCTCGTCGAGCGGCAGTGGTGGCTCATCCGAGCTCGGCAAGACCGGGTGGTCCGCCGGAGCCACGTAGCCGATCTCGATACGGGCCGCGGCGGCTGCAGTTGCCAGCCGGACGGCGTCGGCCCCGCGGTTGGTGTGATTCGCCAGCAAGGCAAGGGATTCCAGGCTGTCGATGACGTACGTACGCAGCCCACGATCGACCCGGATCGTCAACGCCTGGTGCAGGAGGTCCGCAGCCTTGTCCGGCTGGCCGGTGATCATCGATCGGCCGAGCTGGTCGAGCGCGTCGGCGAGGATCCTCGGCAGGTTGTAGCGACGCGCCAACTCCACGCAGCGTTCGAGCGCCTCTGTCGCCTCGGCGTCGCGGCCCCCGGCGCGTAGCGCGGCCGCGATGGTCGGCAACAACATCGCCGGCGCGAAGGTCCCGGCGAGCGGGCTGTCCGGTGCGGTGTCACGGGCCATCCATTCGACCGCGGCGTCGTACTCGCCGCTCCAGTAGGAGATGAGGCCCATCACCTGGCCGAGGTTCGGCACCACGGCGCCGGCGGTCTCGGCGAGTTCGAGCAGCGGACGCATCAGCTCGCGCGCCTCGTCGAGGCGACCGATCCGCACCAGCAGAGCAGCCAGTTGCGCGCGTGCCGCGCCGACGCGGTGGAAGTCGGCCAGTGGTTCGGCCGCGGCGAGGGCCCGCTCGGCGATCTCGACCGCCCGGACCGGTGCACCGGTCGAAGCGAGGCTCTCCGACCACACCGTGAGTACGGTCGAAGCGATCCCTCGTTCGCCGCTGGTGATCAGTCCGTCGGTAATGAGCTCGAACAACGGGCGCAGTTCGTCGTGCCGGTCCCAGAGCGCCAGCAGGACGCATTGCAAGGCGATGTTGGCGTTCCGGGCGGGTTCGTTGCCGATCCCCTCGGCCAGCCGGCGCCCTTCCGCGGTCAGCTCCCAGGCGCGCTGGAAGTCGGTGAAGAACTCACCGACCGCCACCAAAGCGAGGAACAGCGACCGCATCCGGTCATCGCCCAGCTCGGTCGCGAGCTCCAGCCCGCGTCCGGCCGCGTCGTACCCGAACGGGTCGACGGTGTCGGCGACGGTCGCGTACCCGTACAGCAACCGGGCCTGAAGCAACGTTCGGTCGTCCGGCGCGCGGTCGATCGCCCGGCGGAGGTAGCCGATGCCCTCGTTGCCCGTCGCCTGCAGGTTCCACAGCCACCGCAACGCCGCTGCCAGGCGGCGGCCGCGGTCCGCGTCCGGTGCCTGGAGCCCGTGCTCCAGCGCCGCTCGGAAGTTGTCGCGGTCAGGCTCGATCAGTGCTCGCCACTTGTCCCGATCGTTGTCCAGCAAGGGTTCTGCCGCTTCCGCCACGGCCAGGTAGTGATCGAGCTGGAGGTCGCGGATCAGCTCGACCTCACCGGCTTCCGCCAGCCGCGCCCCGGCGTACTCGCGGATCGTCTCGAGCAACCGGTAGCGCCCGGCCTCGGCGACAACGAGCGATTTGTCGACAAGCCGCCCGAAGATCTCCAGTACGCCGTCCCGCCCGCAGACGGCCCGAGCTGCATCCACAGTGAATCCGCCGGCGAACACGGCCAGCCGCCGGAACACCCGCCGCTCGTCGGGATCGAGCAGCTCGTGACTCCAGTCGATCGACGCGGCCAACGTCTGCTGGCGGGCCGCGACACCGCGTACGTTCTTCGTCAGCAGCCCGAACCGATCGTCCAGACCGGCCTCGATCTGCTCCGGGGTCAGCGTGCGTACCCAGGCCGCCGCCAGTTCCAGGGCCAGCGGCATCCCATCCAGCCGAACGCAGATCGACCGGATCGCCTGCGCCGACTCGGGAAACTCGGTCCCGGCTCGCTCGACGAACAACAGGCGGGCCTCGTCCGGCGCCAGCGCGGGCACCCTCCAGATCGCTTCGCCCGGTACGTCGAGCGGCTCGCGGCTCGTCGCGAGCACCGAGACCTCGGGACACGCGGTCTGCAACGCGACCACGAACTCCGCGACGCCGTCGATGATCTGCTCGCAGTTGTCCAGGCAGATCAGGGCGCGCTTGGTGCGCAACTGACCGACCAGCAGGCGGGTGCGATCGCCGGCCTCGACCAGTACGCCGACCGCGGCCGCGACCGCCTCCGGGATCTGCGTGGTCTCGGTGATCGCGGAGAGATCGACCCACCAGACACCGTCCGGCCAGCGTTCCGCGAGCTGTGCCGCGGTTTGTGCGGCGAGCCGGGTCTTGCCGCTGCCGCCTGGACCGGTCAGGGTCACGAGCCGGTTCCCCGACAGCTGGGTCCTGAGCGCGGCCAGTTGGGTCTGCCTGCCGACGAAGCTGGTGAACATCACCGGGAGGTTGTTCGGCACCCGATCCAGCGACCGCAACGGCCCGCTGGTCGTCGTGAGCTCGAAGATCCGCTCCGGCGACCCCAGATCCTTCAACCGATGCACACCTAGGTCCGTCCCGGCTCCGACGGTTGCGGTCAGCAACGTCTGGCCCGGGTTCGCGATCTCCAGCAACTGCTCGGCGTGCCTCACCACCGGCCCCACCACAACGCCTGTGTGTACGGCGATCCGCAGCAGTTCCCCCGCCGGCACACCAGATGCCGCGTCCCGCAATTCGTGCGCGGCCGCAACCGCGTCCGCCGGGTTCGAGAAGACCACGATCGGCCACGCAGCGTCACGCCGTACCAGCTTCTCCCCCGGCAGTTCGTCGATCAGCCCAGCCAGCCGTACGTGCGCCGGTGCGCTCGCGGCGCCGGCGTACGAGGCGGTCAGAACCGTCACCCCACTCATGCCTCGCAGTCTGCCATTCCCCACCGCACCAACCCTCCCGCACTTGCCTGCCATACGCGGGGGTACCTGTGTCGAGTCGCCTCCGTCGACAGTATTCGCTAAGGTCCGGACAAAGTGGGGGTCCGAGGAAGTGAGGAGCCCGATGGCAGACACCAGATCGACTGACCACGGCACATTCGCACTGCCGACCAAGAACCTGCCCGCACCGCAAGTGCGCGACCTTCCCGAGCCGCCCACCTCGACGTGGAAGATCATCGGCCCGGGCATGGTCGGTGCCGGGGTCGGGCTGGCGTCGGGCGAGTTCATCCTCTGGCCGTACATCTCCAGCCAGGTCGGCCTGGTGTTCCTCTGGGGCGCCTTCGTCGGCGTGCTGATCCAGTGGTTCCTGAACATGGAGATCGAGCGGTACACGCTGGCCACTGGTGAGACAGCGTTGACCGGCTTCAACCGGTACGGCAAGCACTGGGGCCTGTTCTTCGCGATCATGACGTACTTCGCGAACATGTGGCCCGGCTGGGCGACCAGCTCGGCCGCGATGCTCACCTACCTGTTCGGTGCCGGCGACCCGCGCTGGATCGCGATCGGCATCCTGCTGGTGATCGGCCTGATCCTGACCTTCGCGCCGGTCGTGTACGTGATGCTCGAGCGGCTGATCGCGGTGAAGATCGCGGCGGTCGCCCTGCTCGTCATCCTGGCGCTGGTGTTCGCCATCCGCGGCAAGACCTACGGCGCGCTCGGCGACGCGGTCACCCACCCGGAGTTCCCGGTAGAGCAGCTCGGGTTCGCGCTGATGATGGGCGCGATCGCGTACGCCGGTGCCGGCGGCGGCCAGAATCTCGTACAGAGCAACTGGATCCGGGACAAGGGCTTCGGCATGGGCGTGCACGTACCGCGCCTGACGTCGCCGGTCACCGGTGAGACCGAGGCCGACCCGACCGCCAACGGGTACGTCTTCACCCCCGACGAGGCGAACATGGCCCGCTGGAGGCGCTGGTGGAGGTTCGCCAACATCGAGCAGCTCGCGACGTTCGTGGCGATCACCGTGCTCACCATCACGTTCACCTCGATGCTCGCGCACGCGACGCTGTTCGGTAACCCCGACGTCAAGAACAACATCAGCTTCCTGAAGATCGAGGGCACCACCCTGCAGACCCTGGTCGGCGACTGGTTCGGCTACCTGTTCTGGGCGATCGGCGCGTTCTCGTTGTTCGCGGCCGCGGCCGGCATCGTCGACTACACCTCCCGGCTGGCCTCCGACATGATCAAGTCCCGCTACCTGCGCGACTCGAAGGTGTCGGAATCGAAGCTGTACTTCTGGCTGGTCTGGGGACTGGTTGCCTTCGGCATCCTCGTGCTGCTGGCCGGCCTGACCCAGCCGCTCGTCCTGCTGGTCATCTCCGCCTGCACCGCCGGCACGATGATGTTCGTGTATTCCGGCCTGCTCTGGTGGATGAACTCCCGGGCACTGCCGCACGCGGTCCGCATCACCCCGGTCCGCGCGGTGGTGCTGGCGTTCTCCTTCCTGGCGTTCGGGTTCCTGGCCGTGTTCACGATCATCGACCAGGTGAAGAAGCTGTAGCCGGTCAGGCCCGGGGTACGCCGTACCCCGGGCCTATCACTTCTCAGCGGCTGGGGCCGAACGGGAGTGGGGCGCCCTTCACGGTGGTGAGGATGGAGTAGACCGACGTCGTCGCGGTGAGGAAGAGGCGGTTGCGTTTGGCGCCGCCCCAGACGAGGTTGGAGACGGTTTCGGGGACGAGCAGCTTGCCGAGCAGGGTGCCGTCGGGGTGGTAGACGTGGACGCCGTCAGCGGCAGAAGCCCAGACCCGCCCCTCACTGTCGAGCCGGATGCCGTCGAAGATCCCGTTGCCACACTCGGCGAACAGCTCACCGCCGGACAACTTGTCGCCGTCGACGCGGAACACCCGGATCGTGCCCTCCTCCGAATCGGTGATGTACAGCAACGATTCGTCGACCGAGAAGGCCAGCCCGTTCGGCCGGTTGAAGTCGTCGGCGACCCGGGTCAGCACCCCGTCCGGCGCGACCCGGTAGACGTGGCAACCGCCCGTTTCGATCTCGCCCTTGTACCCCTCGTAGTCGCTGTCGATGCCGTACGCCGGATCCGTGAACCAGACCGATCCGTCGCGCTTCACCACCACGTCGTTCGGGCTGTTCAGCCGCTTGCCGTCGTACTCCGACGCGAGGACGGAAAGCGCGCCGTGGTGCTCGGTCCGGGTCACTCGCCGGTTGCCGTGCTCGCAGCTGATCAGGCGGCCCTCAGTGTCGAGGGTGTGGCCGTTGGTGTTCCCGGCCGGCTGCCGGAAGACGGAGACCTGGTACGACGTCTCGTCCCAGCGCAGGATGCGGTCGTTCGGGATGTCGCTCCAGAGCAGGTACCGCCCGGCCGGCGAGTACACGGGACCCTCCACCCAGCGGCCGCCGGTCCACAGCCGCTCGAGCAGCTTGTCCCCGCGGATCCCGGCGAACCGGTCATCCAGCGACTCCCAGACGGCCGGTGCGGTCCCTGCCAACGGTTCGAGAATGCCCGTCATCACCACTCCTCGAGAAACTCGGCTCCACAACACCAACGACCCTATGCGCTTCTCTCCCGCACCGCCCGTGCTCGACCGCCGCTTGGACGTCGCGGTCCGGAGGATGCACTGGCGCCGCTGATCAGGCTCCGTTTGCTGTGAGCAACCAGGACCAGACCGAGGTGGTCGCGGTGATGAAGAGGCGGTTCTTCTTCGGGCCGCCGAAGGTCAGGTTGGACACGATGTCCGGCAGCAGCAGCTTGCCGATCAGGGTGCCGTCCGGGTCGAAGCAGTGCACGCCCTCGTGCGTCGCCGCCCAGATCCGGCCGGCACCGTCCAGCCGGATGCCGTCGAACATGCCGGCCGTGCACGGCGCGAACACCTCACCTCCGGACAGCTTCTCGCCCTCGACGTCGAACCGGCGGATGTGCTTGGCCGGCGTGTCGACGACGTACAACTGGCTCTCGTCCCGGGAGAACGCGAGGCCGTTCGGGCGCGTGAAGTCGTCCGCGACCACGGTCAGCTCGCCGTCCGGGGCGATCCGGTAGACGTGACAGCCGTCGATCTCCTGCTCAGCCGCGTGACCTTCGTAGCTGGAGGTGATCCCGTACGGCGGGTCCGTGAACCAGATCGAGCCGTCGCTGTGCACGACCACGTCGTTCGGGCTGTTGAGCCGCCTGCCGTCCAGGTGGGACGCGAGTACCGTGCGGGTTCCGTCGTACTCGGTCCTGATGACGCTGCGGTTGCCCTGCGAGCAGCTGATCAGGCGGCCGGCGCGGTCGATGGTGTTGCCGTTGACATAGCCGGAGGGCTCGCGGAAGACGGTCACCTGACCGGACACCTCATCCCAGCGGAGCAACCTGTCGTTGGGGATGTCGCTGAAGATCAGGCAGCGCCAGGCCGGTGCGTACGCCGGTCCTTCCAGCCAGCGGCCGCCGTCGTACAGGCACTCGACGTACTCGTCGCCGGCGATCTTGCGGAATCTGTCGTCGAGCACCACCAGGTCGGCGCGGATCCGCGGCGGTGCGGGGTTGAGAGTGATGGTCATGTGCAGAACTCTATCCTGTTATCCTTAATTCTGACAGAATCAGATTCGGAAGAGATCACAGATGACCATAGATGATCTGGATCGGAAGCTGCTCGCCGCCTTACAGGACGACGCCGGGCAGTCGTACGCCGCACTCGGGCAGGCCGTCGGCCTCTCGGCGGGTTCGGCGCACGAGCGGGTCCGCAAACTGAAGGCGGCCGGCGTGATCCGGCGTACGACGGTCGACGTCGACCCGGCCGCGCTCGGACGCGGCGTACTGGCCTTCGTCATGCTCGACGCGAGTGCCTGGATGGGCGACGAGCCGACCCTCCAGGCGTTGGAAGCGATTCCGGCGGTCCAGGAGGCGCACATCATCGCCGGCCCGGCGTCCGTCCTGGTGAAGGTGCGGACCGCGACCACGGAGGACCTCCAGGCCACGCTGCGCGCTCTCCACCAGCTTGACGGCGTCACGAGTACGCAGACGATCGTCGTATTGGAGTCGTTCTTCGAGCGCGCGCCCGCGGTGATGTGAGCAACGCCCTGTCTCCTTCAGGGGCCGGTTCACCCTAGACTCGGGCCAGCCGAAGGGAGTCGCTGTGTCCGACAGCAAGCAGATCACCAAGGTGCTGGTCGCCAACCGGGGCGAGATCGCCGTTCGGGTCGTCCGGGCCGCCACCGATGCGGGGCTGGACAGCGTCGCCGTCTACGCCGACCAGGACCGGGACGCCCTGTTCGTCCGGCTCGCCGACGAGGCATACGCGCTGGACGGGTCGACACCGGCCGACTCCTACCTGAACATCGCCAAGATCCTGGATGTCGCGGCCCGCTCGGGTGCGAACGCCGTCCACCCCGGCTACGGCTTCCTGGCCGAGAACGCCGACTTCGCCCAGGCCGTGCTCGACGCCGGGCTGATCTGGATCGGCCCGCCGCCGTCGGCGATCGACTCGCTCGGCGACAAGGTCAAGGCCCGGCACATCGCCGAGAAGGTCGGCGCGCCGCAGGTCCCCGGTACGCCGGACCCGGTTGCGGATGCGTCCGAGGTGATCGCCTTCGCTTCCGAGTACGGGTTGCCGATCGCGATCAAGGCGGCGTACGGCGGTGGCGGGCGCGGGATGAAGGTCGCGCGCACGCTGGAGGAAGTGCCGGAGCTGTTCGAGTCCGCTACTCGTGAGGCCGTGAGTGCCTTCGGGCGCGGTGAGTGTTTCGTCGAGCGATACCTGGACAAGCCGCGGCACGTCGAGACACAGTGCCTGGCCGATGCCCACGGCAACGTCGTGGTCGTGTCGACCCGGGACTGCTCGCTGCAGCGCCGGTACCAGAAGCTGGTCGAGGAAGCGCCGGCTCCGTTCTTGACCGCTGAGCAGCTGGAGATCCTGTACTCGGCGTCGAAGGCGATCCTGCGGGAGGCCGGATACGTCGGTGCCGGGACGTGTGAGTTCCTGGTCGGACAGGACGGGCTGATCTCGTTCCTCGAGGTGAACACCCGGCTGCAGGTCGAGCACCCGGTCTCGGAGGAGGTCACCGGGCTGGACCTGGTGCGGGAGATGTTCCGGATCGCCAACGGCGAGGAGCTCGGGTACGACGATCCCGTCGTGTCGGGGCACTCGATCGAGTTCCGGATCAACGCCGAAGACGGTGGGCGTGGGTTCCTGCCGGCGCCGGGGACGTTGACGCGCTGGCATGCGCCGTCGGGTCCCGGCGTACGGCTCGATGGCGGCTACGACCAGGGCGAGACGGTGCCGGGGGCGTTCGACTCGCTGGTGGCCAAGCTGATCGTGACCGGTCGGGACCGGACCCAGGCGCTGGAGCGGTCGCGCCGGGCGCTGCGCGAGTTCGTGGTCGAGGGGATGCCTACGGTCATTCCGTTCCACAGCGCTGTGGTGTCGGATCCCGCGTTCGTGGGGACCGATGGGTTCAAGGTCCACACTCGCTGGATCGAGACCGAGTTCGACAACCAGCTCACGCCGTACGAGGGTCCGACGGCAGAGACGCCTGAGCCTGGGGAACGCGAGAAGGTGACCGTCGAGGTCGGCGGGAAGCGGCTCGAGGTTGTTCTCCCTGCTGGCCTGGGTGCCGTCGCCGGAGCAGGTGCTGTTGCTGCGGGCGCCGGCGCCGGCGCGAAGAGGAAGCCGGCCCGCCGGGCCGGCAGCTCGGGCAAGGCCGCCGCCTCGGGCGACTCGCTCACGTCGCCGATGCAGGGCACCATCGTCAAGATCGCCGTCGAGGAAGGCGCGACTGTTGCCGAAGGCGACCTCATCGTGGTCCTCGAGGCCATGAAGATGGAGCAACCGCTCAACGCCCACAAGTCCGGCACGGTCACCAACCTGACCGCCGAGGTAGGCGCCACAGTCTCCGCCGGCGCCCCCCTCTGCGAAATCAAAGACTGACCACCAACTTCCGGCCCGCTTTTGCTTCAGCGGGGCCGGAGGTGGCTATTGACGGGCTGCTAGGCGTTTCTCGAAACCGTCGAGGATCGCTTGTAGTCCGAAGTCGAAGGTGTTGTCGGGTTCAGCGCCGTACTGCGTGGCGGCTGTCGTATCCAGCCGCACCCGCAGCCGCGGGAACTCGGCAGCAACCTCTTGCGCCTTGGCCATGAACTCCCGCATCGTCTGCTCAGGATCCCGACCACCGCGACTCAGCCGCCTGCTAAGCGACACCTCGGCGGCAGCACCGAGGGCGCTCCCGATCACAAAGATCACCACAGTGCCCGCCGCACGATCCGCGTCGGCGGGCGCGAACCCTGCCTGCTCGTAGATCGCCAGACTGTGGTCGTCGTACCTGAACTTCCCCGGTCCGGCCAGCAGATGATTCCCGAACGCCTGCCCCAGCCACGGATGCCGAGTGAGCATCCCATGCAACCCCGTGGCCATCGCCGTAGCCGCCGCCCGCCATTCAGTGCCCTCGAGATCCGGCAGCTCGATCTCACCCCAGATCGCATCGCCCGCGAGCTGCACCAGCTCGTCCTTGGTCTTGATATGCCAGTAGATCGCCGTCGCCGCCGTACCCAGCCGCTGCCCGAGCGCCCGCATATTCAGCCCGTCGAGCCCTTCACTGTCGAGCAACTCAACAGCAGCCGACACGATCTGCTCCACCGTCAACGATTCCCTAGGCACCCTCCCACCATATTTGAACAAAGTTCAGCCGTCTCCCCCGACGGGGTCCAGGACGATGTGTTGCCTAGGGCAATGTTGTTGCAGTTGTCCACAGGGTGGACTGCTGTGGATGACCGGCGCAGCCTGTGGATAGCTCAAGGCCCTTGAAAACAAGGGTTTCTGGCTTTGGTAACTGTCGGTGGGTGTCTCTAGAGTTGTCGGTATGGAACTCCTGGGCGAGCGGCCGGTGTGGTCGATGAGTAGCAGCGAAAAGCTGACCACTCTCGACACCCTCGACGCCGAGCTCGCCCGCCTGGAAACCTACCGCCTCCACCTCATCGCCGCCCTCGACCACGACGGTTACGCCGAGGAGATCGGCGCCCACGACACCGCCCAACTCCTCGCCTTCCGCTACCGCCAAGACCCACCCCAAGCCCGCCGCGACCTCCGCCTCGCCCGCACCCTCCCCAAATACACAGCCGTCACCAACGCCCTCCCCGCCGTGGACGACGACACCACCGCAGACGCGCAGACACAGCCGACGACGTTCCTCCGCCCCGCCCAAGCCGAAGCCATCGTCACCACCCTCGAACGCGTCCCCACCAGCATCCCCGCCGAGGACATCGCCGTCGCCGAACGCGAACTCGTCACCCTCGCCCGCCACCTCAACCCCAGCGAACTCCGCAAAGCCGCCCACCGCGCCCGCGACCTCCTCGACACCGACGGCCCCGAACCCACCGAACACCAGGCCTACGCACGCGAATCCCTGACCCTGACGACCGCCGACAACGGCGTGAAGTTCCGCGGCTACCTCGCCAACGACAACGCAGAACTCCTCCGCACCCTCATCCACACCGGCGCCCGCCCCCACCGCACCATCGACGGCGAACTCGACCCCCGCCCCCGAGACAAACGCCAAGCCGACGCCCTCACCGCCGCCCTCACCACCGCCGCCGCAGCCACCGACGCCGGCATCACGCTGCCCGCTGCAACAGCTCCCACTACAACGGAAGCCAACGCAACAACCACCGAGCCGACGACCGCCCGAATCCCCGGCTTCGGCGCCAAAGCCAACATCACCGTCACCATCGACTTCAACGACCTCAAAACCGCCACCACCGACGCCATCGGCACCCTCGTCTACGGCGACGGCCTCTCCGCCGCCACCATCCGCCGCCTCGCCTGCGACGCGAAGATCATCCCCCTGGTGCTCGGCTCCAACTCCGAACCCCTCGACGTCGGCCGCGCCCAACGCCTCGTCACCGCCGGAATGCGCCGCGCCCTGAACGCCCGCGACAAGGGCTGTGTCGTGTGCGGAGCCCCGCCCGTCCAGTGCGACGCCCACCACCTGCAGTCCTGGATCGGCGGCGGCATCACCGCGATCCACAACCTCGCCCTCCTCTGCCGCCGCCACCACACCGACCTCCACAACGGCCACTGGACCATCACCATCACCAACGGCGTCGTCCACGTAACCCGCCCGACCTGGGCCGACCCACCACCCCCAGCCCGCACCAAACAAGCCCACCAACCTCAATCACCCCGGCGTACATCCACGCCCGCACTCAGCAACCAAAGCACCCCCGCGCGATCTCTCACCACCACTCCGTCGAATCCCTCACCCACACCACCCAGCGCCCGCACAACACCACCTCCCGCGCCCAGCACCACACCAGCCGACCCCACCGCACCAATGCACGAGCCTGAGCCCACCACCACAGCACCGCAGGAGCCGAGACCCAGCACAGAACCCGCGCCCGCGCCCGCGCCCGCCACAGCATCACTCACCGAACCTGGCGTGCCGGTTCCACCTGCGTTGGTTGCCGCCGCGAACGCGCTCGGTTCCGCGAACCGCCGTACAACAACAGGAGCAGCAATACTTCAGCGCCTGCTAGCAGCTAAAGGCGAGAGCACCGACCCCATCGAGGCGTCGTCCCTGCGAGAAACTGCAACCCTCGCCATCTGGGGTGAGCCCGCCACCCCGCCCGACAGACCGGTAACGACCGAGAACAAGACCTCCCGCACCGATCCACCACTCGACGCCCAAGACGCTCAACCATCCGACCCCTGGTCCGAACCTCACAACGATCAACCATCCGACCGCTGGTCGGAATCCCCCGACGATCGACCATCTGATCGGTGGCCTGAACTCCACGACGATCCCTCGTCCACCCAACGACACAAGAGCGCAGCCGCCCCCGGACCCACGCCGTAGCGGACGATCGCCCAGTTGATCATCCGACTGCTCACCCCGGGGCACACCTACGCCGCGCCGGCCAAGAACCAGACCCTGTAGTCCACCCCCAACGACGGTGAGGGTGGTCGGTCCTGCACTGGGAACGCGGTGCCGACGTTCTTCACCCCCCAGTCCTTGGCCTGACCCGGCGCGAGGACGTCGTCCGCCAACGCCCGCGCGACCTCCGATGCCGCGCCCACGCGAGCGATCTGTGCCGGAGCGCACCTAAGGACCAACCCCGTCGTCCACACTGCTGCGCCTCCGCATCCCGCCGGAAGAGCTCACGAAGATAACAACATTGGGTGCTCAAACGGATGACCCGCGACATGGAGGGATCGGCACGCGTACTCTCATAATCCCCCACGGTGTGGTGTCATCCCCCCTGACCCACACGGGACGGGTGCCCTGTTCTGGTGATCAGGGCACCCTGTTCATTTGTCGGGCGATCGCGGTGGCCGGTGTCTCCGGGTACGGCGGCGTACACATGTCGCGCTCGTCGAGAGAGTGTGTAACGCCGGCTGATCCCGTACCGATGTAATTCATGAAAGCCCTGCTACCCAGGCTGTCGTACGCAGCGCGGGACCCCACGCAGGGCTTTCGATTTTCACAGCACAGTCCGGTCGAGAGACGGCGCCGCACTTGCCCTCTCCGGCGTCAGGTACGGCGATCCCTGGCGCTCGTCATCCGGAGGCTGCATGGTGCACGGGCACCTCGCGCGCGGCTGTCGCTGCTCAAGCTGGTGTCTACGACCGAACCCGTTCGGCCGGGCGGGTGGCCGCGCTGTTTCTGATTCGGCTCGCTGACGGTTCGAAGCTGCGGGCGCCCGTCGAGATCGATGCTTCCGGCAACTGGCGCGAACCCAATCTTCCCGCGCGGGGCGGGCTCGGCTCTCGACTCAAGAAGCTCGTGCAGTCCGGCACCCCGGGACCACCGCGGCGCGGAAAGATCTCAACCTCGCCGGGGAGAGCCCGGCCACGGGGAGCGCGCCACGGCGAGCCCGGTCACGGGGAGTCGGTCGCGGAGAGACGGGTCGCGGCGGGCGGGGTCGCGGCGGGCGGGTCGCGGCGGGCGGGTCGCGGGAGGCTGTTGAGGATCGGTGAGGGGAAGGTGGCTCGGTCGGGCTGCTGTGGTTTTGGCCGCAGCAGCCCGACTGGGTCAGCGTGCGGGGTTGCCGGCGTTGATGGTCAGGTTGGTTAGGTGGTGGCGGGGGTGAAGTGGCGGTGGAAGAAGTGGGCTGAGGTTTCCGTTTCGTGCCAGGGGACCTGGTGGTGGGTGCCTGGGTTGGCGTGGAGGGTCTTGTCCTTCGAGGCGAAGGCGTCGTAGAGGTCGAGGCCGGACTGGCGGTCGATCTCGTCGTCGTCCCACGGGAGGAGGAACTGGATCGGGATGGTGATCTGGCGCGCGGCCTCGGTGAGGGCGTCGTACACGAAGACTCCGCCGAAGACGGCTGCGGTGATCCGAGGCTCGACGGCTGCCAATGGCAGGCCGATCGCGCTGGCCAATGTCATGCCGGTGTAGCCGATCGGCGTCGCGGTGCCGATCTCGGGCAGTGCTTGGAGAGCGTCCAAGGTCGCTTGCCATTCCGGTACGGCGCGCTCCGTCAAGGAGATGTTGTAGTCGGTGATGATCGGGCCGAGGGGCTCGCCTGCCGCGCGGGCGTTCAGGAGGGCGGCGACCCATCGTTCGTCCTGTGGTGTTCGGGGCCGGTCGCCGTGTCCGGGCGCGTCGATGGCGGCGACGGTGAAGCCGCACGTGGTGACGTAGTAGTGGGCACGAGCGACGAGTCCCGGTGCTTTCTTGTGGAGGCCGCCGGGGTGGCCCATCAGGACCAGGGGCGCGCCATCGGCGCCGGATGCGGGCGACCAGAGTACGCCGGTGATCTCGCCCAGCGTGAAGTTGCGTTCGACGACACCGTTCGACGATGTCTCTGCGATGAAGTGCATGGTGTGCCTTTCGGGAGTGCCTTGTCATGGAGGCGCTCCCGGCGACACCTAGGTCAGTCGCCGCGCCGTGATGAACAAGGAAGCGCCCACAGCGGAATCGTGTTCATCGGGCACCACCTCCTCGCGTCACATCACGGACTCCCCGGACCTTAGCAACCTGAGGGCCACCACGCCCACCCCTTTTCCACCCACCCTTGAACAAAGTTCAGGCGGTCTCTTGCACAGTGTTCAATTGGCGGGCTAGTCTCCTCCTGAACTTAGTTCAAGTCGAGAAGGAGTGAGGGCGATGACGCAGGACGAGCTGGCGGGGTTCGTGGCTAAGACGGCCGAGGAGTTCGGGATTCCCGGCGTCGCGGTCGGCGTGCTGGTGGAGGGGCAGGAGGTGGTCGTCACGCACGGGGTGACGAGTGTCGACAATCCGCAGCCCATCGACCGGAACACCCTGTTTCACATCGCGTCGGTGACAAAGACCTTCACGGCGACGGCGTTGCTGCGGCTGGTGTCGCAGGGCAAGGTCGAGCTCGACGCGCCCGTACGGCGGTATGTCCCGGAGCTCAACCTGATGGACGAGGACGTGGCCGAGCGGATCACGGTGCTGAACCTGCTCAACCACACCGCCGGCCTCGACTGGAACCTGATAGACCCCGATGACGGCGACCTGTCGCTGGCCGCGTTCGTGGGGAAGCTGGCGACGCTGCCGATCATCGCGGCTCCCGGCAGCAGAGCCTCGTACAGCCAGGCCGGCTACAACCTGGCCGGGCGGATCATCGAGAACGTCACCGGAATGCCGTACGAGAAGGCGATCTCCGACCTGCTGCTGGAGCCGCTGGAGCTGTCGAACACGGTCTTCGACCTGGACGACGTCATCATCCGGAAGTTTGCCGTCGGCCACAACCCGGACGCGGACGGGACGCTGCGGCCGGCCGTGCCGTGGAAGGCGAACCGGGCCGGGGAACGCGGCAACAACCCCGGCGGCGGCGCGGTCTCGACCGTCGGCGATTTGTTGCGGTGGGCAAGGTTCCACCTGGGGACGGGCGACGGGCTGTTGCCGACCGAGGCGCTGCACGGGATGCGCGACGAGACGATCACGCTGCGGGCCAGCACGATGGGTGACGGGTTCGGCATCTGCTGGTTCCTGCGTGCGGTCGACGGGGTGCGGATGATCGGTCACGGTGGTTCGGGCAACGGGCAGTACGCCGAGCTGCTCGTCGTACCCGATCGGGACTTCGCGGTCGTGTCGCTGACCAACGCCGGGCCGGACGGCTACACCTTCAACCAGGCCGTTGTGCGGTGGGTCCTGGAGAACTACCTCGGCCTGGTCGAGCGCGAGCCGGAGCCGATCGCGTACGACGAGACGCGGGCGCGCGAGGTGGTCGGGCGGTACGAGAACGACGCGATGAACCTGGACGTCGCCAGCGACGGCGCGCAGGTCACGCTCGCGGTCGAGATCAAGCCCGAGCTCCGCGAGGCCTCGGACGTCGAGATGCCACCGGACCTGGCGGCGGCCGCGATCGGCTTCCTCCCCGACGACGAGTACATCGTGACCGCCGGCGGCCTGGCCGGCCAACGCGGCTACTTCAGCCGCACCCCCGAAGGCAGCACCTCCGACGGCAGCACCACCGACGGCAGCACCCCCGACGGCCCCATCACCGGCATCGACCTGGCCGGCCGGCTCTTCACCCGCACCTCCAGCTAGCTGCATGCAGCGTCGGTTACACGATCTCGGCTGGATTAACAGACAGTTCTCAGGTTGACGCTGTAGGTTCCCTGCAGACATTCCGGTGAGGAGGGTTCTGCATGTCCAAGAAGACCCATCAGCAGCAGCTGGCGCAGCGGAAGGCCAAGCGGCAGGCCGAGCGGGACGCTGCGCGACGACGGCAGCGGCGGAACGTGGCGGTCACCGTCACGGCGATCGCGGCGGTGGTTGTGGTCGTGGTCGGGGTCTTCGTGGTGTTCGGGGTCGGCGGTGGCGACGACAGCCCGGCGGCGGCACCGACCGAGCTGCCCTCGTCGGCGGGGCCGGACAACAAGGCGACGAACATCCCGACCGCGCTGGCGGCGCCGCTGAAGCGGCCGACGCCGCTGCCGGCCGAGGTGAGCTGCGCGTACAAGAAGGGCACCGAGGCGGCGAGCAAGAAGGTGAACCCGCCGGCCGACGGGAAGGTCAAGGCGTCGGGTACGTCGAAGGTCAGCCTGAACACGTCGATCGGCGACCTGCAGCTCACGCTGGACAGCGCGCTGGCGCCGTGCACGGTGAACAACTTCCTTAGCCTGGTCGGGCAGAAGTTCTACGACAACACCAAGTGCCACCGGATGACCGTCGGTGAAGGTCTCCAGGTCCTGCAGTGCGGTGACCCGAGCGGCACTGGTGGTGGTGGACCGGGGTACAGCTTCGCGGACGAGGTGTACCCGACGCTGAAGTACGGTCGTGGCGTGCTGGCGATGGCGAACTCGGGGGCGAACACCAACGGGAGTCAGTTCTTCATCGTGTACGGCGATGCGTCCGGGCTCGGGCCGCAGTACACGGCGTTCGGCACGGTGGACGAGGCTGGTCTGAAGCTCATCGACCAGGTCGCGAAGACCGGTGTGACGCCTCAGAACGGTCCCACCGACGGGACGCCCATCACCCCAGTAGAAATCAAAACCGCAACCGCCGCAGCCTGATCAAAAGCAACCGCGCCGCCCGTCCCCTGCGGGGGACGGGCGGCGCGGTGTTAAAAGCAGGTAGGCATCCGAGCCTGTTCTCCTCCTCCCGCCTCTTGAGTTGGGTCAATCGGGTTAGTGCCTTGGGATCGGGTGATCCAGTGCGTCGAGGATCGCCTCTTGGTCGGGACTGAGGGCGGGTGGGATC
>NZ_JBEZYF010000103.1:0-23186 GCF_040638415.1 Kribbella sp. NPDC026596
CGATCACACCTGGAACGGCGGCGACGGAGGGTGATCACGGCGTAACCTGCGGCGTCAACGACCGTCGATGCCGGTGAAGCTGTGAGCGAGCTGTGAGCGACGCGTGGCCGTTCGACTTCGCATCCCTCACCAGCGACGTGCTCGCACTGATCGACCGCTGGTCTCCCGGGCGAGCCGTGGAGTTGATCGGCCACGACTGGGGCGCCCTGATCACCTACGATGCCTGCGCCACCGCGCCGGAGCGGATCGAACGCGCGGTCACGCTCGCAGTCCCCCACCCAATCACCCTCCTGAGCCGGCCGCGGCTCGCTCAGCTACGCCGGATCTGGTACATGGGGCTGTTTCAACTGCCGGGAAGCGGCTGGATTGCCACCGCCCGCGATCTCGCCTTCATCGACCGTCTCTGGCGTCAGTGGTCGCCCAGCCTCTCGCTCGATCCAGCTCTCCAGGCGGAGCTACACGAGCACCTGCGGGCGAGCATGCCCGCGCCTCTGAAGTACTACCGGGCGATGCTGCGACCCGGCATGATTGGGGCGACGCGTCGCCTGTCTCAGCCGATCGCGGTGCCCCTGCTGCAGCTTTACGGCGCCGACGACGGCTGCTTCCTCCCCCCGCAGGTCGACGACCGACATCGGTTCGCCGCCCCGCACGCGCTGGAGGTCGTCGCCGACGTCGGTCACTTCCTGCACATCGAAGCCCCCGAGGCGATCGCGGAACGGATCGCGGCATGGGCCCAGTAGCGGATCACTCGACCCTCGCCTCGAGACCACCGGGATGGGCGGCGCGGGGCGGACTCCGACATGGCGTTGTCGCGGACGGCGGGACGGGGCGGATCTCGCCCGGCAACCAGCGATGCAACCCACGTCGAGTGCCTGGAGGGTGTCCGAATACCGCTCGATGGGGCGCTCAAGCATCAAACAAGAGATCCTGGTGAGCTTGCCGAATGCCGGTCGCGCTGTGCCTCGCTTCGTCGCTGTCCCAGGTGCCTGAGCGACTCCTCAAGCGCCGCGACCTCACCAAGCCATGCTCGATCCTTGGCCTCAGCCAGCCGCTGTTCGGCGTTGGCGGTCATCTCATCGATGCGCGGCAACTGGGCGGGGTCGACCCGAAGGAACCGGCACCGGATGCAGGCGTGCTCGTGGATGCAAGGCGTGCCGTAGGGGCGGTGACACTCACCGAGAGCGACCTTGCGCAGCAAGAAGTGCCCCTCGAACTCGGCCCACTCCTCGCCGGTCGCCGGCCGGAGCTCGCTGCCCGGCCGAGTGGCGCGGCGGCGTTCGATGAAGTGCTGATGTGCTGCGACGACTTCCTCGGGGAAGACCGCGGTGTAGCCGCGTGTGGTGTCGAGGCTGAGGTGGCCGAGCAGGGTGGCCGCGATGTGCAGCGGCAGGCCACTGGAGACCATCTCAGTGGTGAACAGTCGCCGGAAGTCATGCGGCGTGAAGTAGATCGGCTCCCCGCCGTCCTGGAGCCCGGCCGAGGCGGCGACGGCGATGATGAGCCGCCGCGCCACCGACGGTGACAGCACTTCGTTGCGGGTGCCGATGCGGCGGACGAACAGGTGCGGGAACGGCTGCCCGTGCACCTTCTCGTGCGGGTCGTAGCGCACCGACAGCGGTATCCGGTCTCCGTTTCCTTTCGCGCGGCGCTGTACCGCGACAAGCACTGTCACCAGCTCCGGCGTCATGGGTATCAGCCGCTCGGCGTCGTTCTTGCTCGGCACGATGTGCAGTAGCGGCACCAGCGTCCCGGTTGAGGCGGCGGTGTAGTGGCGCAGCGACAGTTGGGTGAGCTCGAGCAACTCCTCGACCCGGATCCCGGTCAGGCGCAGCGTCTCGATGACGGCCCACGCCCGGAACCCGTCTGCCTCGGCCGCGGTGATGTCGGCAAGGCCGTGCCGGTTGACGCCGAGCAGCGGCATGTCCGGGGCGGCTGCGACGATCCGGGCTCGCATCAGGCTCGGCCGGTCTCGCTCGTAGCGGCGCGGCGGCGGCTGATGGAGCTCGAACTCCGAGCCGTCGACCACGAACCGCTGCCCGTGGGTGGCCTGCTGGGCCGCGGCGAGCAGCCGGGCCGACCAGTCCCGGCGCCGCAACGCTTCCGCGACCAACCTCGGCAGCAACGGCGTCAGCGCCCTGGTGCGGTCCTGCATCCGCGACTGCTGACGGCGCTTCGCCTTCGAGGCGCTCTTGGACTGGTGCCGCGACACCGGAGCCGGCGCGACCCACGGCCCCCAGCGGGCTGGCTCGTCGTGCGACCACTCCGCCAGGTCGCGATACATCCCGCGGACAGCGAACAGCGTGGAGTGGATCTCGCGACGGGGCTGTCCGTCGATGGTCACCGAGAGCCGTTGGCGCCACTCGGCCGCGACCTGTGGTGTGAGCCGCAGGTCGGTCTGGGCGGGGTTGATCTGCAGCACCTCCCGCCAGAAGAGCCGCACCAACCGGTAGGCCCACCCTTCCAGCGTGCCGTAGTCCATCGACGGCTTGAGCTCGCTGAGGTAGTCGACCAGCAGGTCCCGCACGCCGCTGGCCGGGACGCCGTAGCGGTCGACCAAGGTCTGCACGGAGTGCTGGCGGGAGTTACCTTTGGCCGACCAGGCCGCCCGCAGGGTGAGCGGTTCACCCGCGAACGGGCCAAGCGCGACCAGCAGCTCCCAGGCCAGATGCTCGCGCCGGCTGCGGCCCGACGTGTGCACGACGTCGGCGTAGAACAGCAGATCCTCGCCCTGCAACTCCTCGATTCGCTTGCCGGTTCGGATCAGCACCCGCGACAAGCACGCTTCCGCGTCGTATTGATGGCGCAGCAGCGCCGATCGGTAGGCGGGCAACGCCCGCAGCCGCTGCAGCTGATCCGCGTCGTTGGCACCGAGCATCCGCCGCGGAAGGTAGGCGCCCGCCCCAGTGGCCAGCTGCCAGCCGTACGACGGGCGCAGCACCCGCGCCACCATCAACGCGTTCACTCCCTGAGCCAGCGAGGACTCCGGCGTCCGAGGTGTCACCGCTGAACGCCAGGCTCTCGGAGCGAGGTCGGCGCCGCTGGCCAGCCACCGCTGCTCCCACGTCTCGCCGCCGAACTGGTGCAGCCAACCCAAGATCCGCCGGAAACCTGTCGAAGTTGCTATGCGGCTTGGGAAGATGCCCAGCACCTTCTCCAAGGTGGCCTCGATCGTCTCGTCCAAACCGAGGTGCTGGACCTGCGCCCCCGCTGCGTCGGGTAGCAGCATCGGCGGCTCGAGACCGCTGTCGTAGGCGCGGTGCGGCCGCAGCCGGCCGTTCGCCCCGAACAACCCGTCCGGCGCGACCACGGCCGGCGGCGACAGCGGCCTCGATCTCGGGCCGGATGCCGCCCGGGTGCGGGCCGCCTGGACCCGCGCGGCCGCGCGAGGACCAGTCGCCAGATGCGAACCGCTGGCAGATGATTGGGTCATGCGCGCAGCCCCAGCAGTTCGCGCACCGCAACCTCGTCGTAGACAGGCTCCATGACCGGACCCGTCGGCCGCGGCCGTGCATGATGCTCCAGCACCTTCGCGACCAAGTCCTCCAGCCGCGGCTGGCTGTAGATCTGCGTGGTCGAAACGCTGGCATGGCGAAGGATCGTCTGCACGTCGAACAGCGTGAACGCCGGATCCGCCAGCCACCGCGCCGCCGCCGTGTGCCGCAGATCGTGCACCGTCCAGTTCGACCCCAGCGCGGCGTTCGCGCGCTGCAGCACCGCCCGCGCGGCGTGGTAGGTCAGCGGACGCGGCGCGCCCTGCCGGGTCCACCACACCGGTCCGCCGTGCTCGATCGGCGGCCGTTCCTGTTGCAGATATAGCGCCAGCCACACGAACGAATCCACGCTCGCCGGGATCGTCTCCCGCAACCGGCTGCCCTTGCTGACCACCGTGATCGTGTTCGCCCCCGCATCAAGGTCAGTGCCGTGACACACGCTGAGCAGCTCGGACGCGCGGGCACCGCTCGACAACCAGAACGACACCAGCGCCCGGTCGCGGTGACTGCGCAGTGCGCCGAACAACGCGTCAGCTGCATCGTCAGGAATCGCCCGCCACACCGGCCGCGGTGTCTTCTGCCGGTACGTCGCCCGCTGATGGATTGCGAAGCTGTCCATCGGGTTGTGGTGGGCGTTCAACCGCCCGCCCGTCGCGCGGCTCCGCTGCGCGGGCACGGGGTTCATCAGCGGCCCGAGCCCCGACGCACACGCCCACTCGTAGAAGCCGAACAGAACGCTCAGCTGATGATTGATCGTCCGCGCGGCGTACGTCGAACCGAGCGTCGCCTTGCCCGTGACCGGATTCACCGACCCCGGCGGCGACGCATCCCGACGGCGATTCAGCCGCTGCGGAACCGGTGCCTCACGCAACAGCTCCACAAACTCGCGCACGTCGGACCGTTCAGCCCGCTCCCACGCCGTCCAGCGGTCGTGCAGGAACCGGAACCACCGCAGCAGGTCGTACGCGTAGCTGCGCAATGTCGCCGGCGAGCAGTCCGAGACGGCCAACTCACGGAGATAACCCGACGCCCCCGCATGCTCAATGTCCGGGAACACCACGCGCCACGGCAGTCCCTGCTCGAACTCAACGACTCGGCCCAGTACGACACCCGCCACCGACACACCCTCTCCAGTCCGTACCGATCACGCCAATCGGCACCCGAAGAGTTCAGTCAACTAGCGCCGGGCCGCCATCGCGCGCCGCGGAGACGAAGCGCGGCTGCGGTCCCGCAATGGCAAGGACCTGACCGACCGGTTCCCCGACGTCGCGGCCGCCGCCGTACGTCAGATCCCGGACGGCGTCGTATTGGACGGCGAGCTCGTGATCCTGGTCAATGGGAAGCTCAGCTTCGGCGCGCTCCAGCGGCGCCTCGTAACGGCACCTTCCAAGGCGCGCAAGCTGGTCGCCGACGTACCCGCGTCGTACGTCGCGTTCGACGTGCTGGCGGCCGCGGGCGTCGATCTGCGCACCCAGCGCTGGACCGTACGCTGCAGCCGGCTGGGAAAGATCGCTTCGAGCTGGTCCGTACCGCTGCAGCTCTCCCCAGTCACCCAAAGCCTCGACGAAGCACGCGAGTGGTTCGAGGTTCTACCCGACGCGATGGGCATCGAGGGCCTGGTCATCAAAGGCGCCGCGACCCCTTACGCGGGAGGCCAGCGCGGCTGGCGAAAGGTGAAGCACAGGGCCACCCGTGAGTTTGTGATTGGTGGTGTGATCGAGCCGATCACCCGGCCCGAGGTGGTGATCGCTGGCCTGTACCGCGGCGACGGTCTGGTCATCGTCGGCCGCAGTGTTCCACTCGGCCCGCCTCAGTCGGGCGAGCTCGGCGCGGTGCTGACCCCAGCGAAGCCGGCCATCCGTGGCCGGACGAGGTCACGTCGCAGCGGTGGGGTGGGAAGGATTCGAAGAAGCCGTTGACCAAGGTCGAGCCGCTCGTCGTCGCCGAAGTCGCGGCCGATGCCGCCACCCAGGCTGGCCAGGTCCGCCACTCGATGAGGTTCATCCGCATCCGGGCAGAGTTGCCTCCAGAGGAGGTTCCGACACTTCCAGATCACGGTGAGGACCGTTGATCGCGGCAACGGCCGCGATGCCGACGTAGCCGGATGGACTGCGAATGGCTATCGCCTCTGGTCAAGGCGCATCAATGTTGCGTTTGATGCATCGGTTCGGCTGCGCCGTCATCGTCAGGCCGGGCGCCGGCCGCGAGGCCTCGGAATCGGCGTCGATCACGGTTGAACCGACCAGGCTTCTCGGTTGTACTCACTGGTGAATCTCCTTGGATCGATGGTGTTGCTGGACCTCACTCGCTGTTCGCCGTACCGCTGTCGAGCCCGGCATCGGCTTGGACGAGTTCGATCAGGTTGCCTTCGGGATCTTGTATGTAGGCGAAGCGGATTCCGGGGCGTTGAGCCTTCGCGGGCGCTGAGATCGGCTCGGCGCCTGCCGCGACGGCGGTCGCGATGGCGTGTTCGAGGTCGGTCACGGCGAGCGCCCAATGGAAGTAGCTCTGCAGTCGGGCACCCTCGAGCGCGCTCTGGCTCCGGTGCTGCGCGGATCCGGCGCGTTCGACGAGCTCGATGGCTAGCCCGGTGGCGGCCCGCAGGAACGCGATCCGGGTCCGTGGCTGCGCCAGTTCGGTGTAGTTCTGTTCGTGCAGGGCGAATGCCTCGGCGTAGGAGCGGCGTTGGGAGTCGAGGTCGGCGACGGACAGGCCGACGTGGTCGTAGCTGATCGAGGTGGTCATCGTGGTGGCCTCAGCGGGCGACGTAGCCGCCGTCGACCGGCATCGTGACACCGGTGACGAAGCTGGATCGGGGCGAGAGCAGGTAGAGCACGGCGTCAGAGATCTCTTCCGGCCGCGCGATGCGACCGAGCGGGTGCGCGGCGATCCGGGCGGCCGTGATCTCGGGTGACCGGCCCTCGGCGATCAGCGGGGTCTCCACCAGGCCGGCGGCGATCGCGTTGACGCGGATCTGCTGGGGGCTGTAGTCGAGGGCGGCGACTTTGGCCAGCCCGGATACGCCGTGCTTGGCGGCCACGTACCCGGCGAATCCGGGTACGCCGACCAGCGAGGTGCCGGAGGCGATGTTGACGATCGCGCCGAAGCCCTGCGCCGCCATCTGACGCAGCTCGTACTTCATCGCGAGGAAGGTGCCGCGCAGGTCGACGGAGATCATCCGGTCGAACGTCTCGGTGGAGTACTCGGCGAACGGCTTGAGGTTGTCCCCGCCGCTGATGCCCGCGCTGTTGACGCCGAAGTCGAGCCGGCCGGAGTCGCCGATCGCTACCTGTACCGCACGCTGGACGGCGCCCTCGTCGGAGACATCGGTGACGGTGTAGCGGCCCTTGCCTCCGGCCGTCTCGATCTGCTCGACCGTCTCGGCGAGCGTACGCTCCGTACGGCCGGTGACGGTGACCGTGCAGCCCCCGGCGGCGAGGGCCAGCGCGGTCGCCCGGCCGATGCCGCTACCGCCGCCGGTGATCAGAGCAGTCGTGTCTGCAAGTTCGGGGTTCATGAAAACCAGCGCCTCAGTTGATCGTGGGGTGGATCAGGTCGGTGGAGACTTGCCAGAGTCGGGTGGCGGCCTCGGGGTCGAGCGCATAAGCGGCGACGCCGCGGCGTACGCCGGGCTGGTTCGGGCCCGCCTCCTGGCAGTCCTCGAAGTACCGTCCGGTGACGCCGGCCACCAGCGGTGACCCGGCGAGCAGAACCGAGGTCGCGGCTCGCTCCCGACGATCTCGACCAGCTCGATTCCTGAGCCGAGAACAACGCGGCACTGTCTCGGATGGCCCACAACGGCGGGAACAACCGTCGACGGGCAGCCGTACTCGCTCCGCTGCCGCCGCGGAAGGCGACGGCCTGCGCACGGAGTACCGGCATCGGGCCAAGGACTGGCAGGTCGTCGGGCTCGTGCGCTGACGGTAGACCCGGAATCGACGCGACAACCGACATCGCACTAGAGGCCAGCACCGGCGCCTTCGGGCCTTCCGCAGCACCGTCGTCACCCGCTATCGAGGCCGATGCAGAGCCGATTCCGGCGGAATCGACTCGAGGCACGGGCCATCTCGACGTTGACCGGGCAGACTAGATCGGCCGGAAGCCGGGGCGACCCTGCGTTGATCTTCCCCCGTGAAGGCATGCCTCGATCGTAGATCGACCGGCGACAACGGTCGCCACCCGTCAGTTGCCGTCAGGCTGGCCGAACAGCCGCTGCCACAGCCCGCGCGGGCGAACGTCCATATCGCGGCCGCGGTTGCCTCGCTGCCGCTGTCGCGGACCGTCTGCGCAAGCTGGTTGCGGGCGGCGACGAACTGTTCGGCGGCATCGCGTACAGCTCGACCACCGCGGCGTCGGTGTCCATCGTTCCACGATGCGTGGGCGGTGGTCGGCGAGCAACGGCTCCCGGATTCAGACGCGCCGGGCAGCGCGCGGCATCACCAGAGGAGAACCCTTCGACGACAGCGGGGAAGTCACGTCTCAGAGCGGCCGACAAACAGGCAGCCGGATCCGGTGTAGTGGTCAACGAAGCGGGTATGGGGCACGGTTCGCTTGCCATGTTAGGCCGGTCTCGCCTGGCCTGCCGCCGCGAGCAGATCGAACGTAACGTACGACGCCCGGTCCGGCGACGACCAGCTGCCGCGACCTGACGACGCGTCACGAGTCGTGAGGGGCCAGATCGGGGCGGCCGATCGACTGGCCGAGTACCTATGTCCGGTACCCGCCGATTCCACCATGACACAACAATTCACGACGGAGCCGGTCGATAGCCTGAGCACAGCAGGCCGAGGGCCGACCTGGTATCGGTGAGGCATCAACTCAGGGGGAGTCGTGAACCAGCAGCCTGTGTATGACAAGCAGGAGCAGTTCGACAAGATCGTGGCGGGGCTTCCGCAGGGGTGAGGCCGTCGTGGCCGTGTACGACGCGATCGGCGCCGGTACCGGGTTTATCGGACTGACGAACAAGCGGGTGATAATTCAGGACAACTCGTTCGTCGGCAAGAAGACGGCGCTGACGAGCATCCCGTACGCGAAGGTGCAGTCAGTCTCGTACGTGTCCGACAAATCGATGCTCGGCAAGTTCGCCTCGTCGAGCACGATCGCGCTGCAGGCCGGTGGAACGACCCACGAGGTACAGCCGCGTGGTCAGGAGAAAGCCTCTCATGTCCACAACGTGATTCTGTGGAACATCATGCAGTGACGCACGCGCCGCCAGGTCACAGCGCCATTCCAGCCTGCGAGCTTAAGGGAACATACGTGGTTGGCAGCGCCGTCGTCTCACTGTCGAACCGAGTGCGATTCGGCTGGTCGCTGAGGCCGGTTCTGCTCCGTCGCTGCTCCGTGGAGGGCTGCCAAACGATGGTCAGCGCCGCGATTTGGTGAGCATCGACGACCGGTTCGAGGGGCAGCTCGTGGAGCTGCACCCCGAACAGGTTTCTACAGCGTGGGCTCGAGTTTGAAGTCGTGCTTGTGCTTGGTGAGCCAATCTTCGAGGGACCGCAAACCAGGGTTGAGCTCGCGGACCTTTGCGAGGTCGCGGTCGCCGGTGAAGCGGATGGAGTCTTCGGCGTAGAACTGGAACATGTTGGCGATTTCTACGGCCAGGGGGAACTGGAGGGCGCGGTACTCGTCCCAGGTGAGGGGCTGGTAGGTGATCTCCTCGCCGAGGGTTTCGCGGAGGGCCGCGGTCAGGGCCGCGGCGTACTGGTCGCCGGTGAGGTGGTCGCCGGCGATGCTCACGGTCTTTCCGAGCTGGTCGGCGCCGCGCTTGAAGACGCCGAGCGCGGTGCGGCCGATGTCCTCCGAGGCGATGCCGGACAGCGGCTGGTCGGCCATCGGCATGTTCAGGACCAGCTTGCCCTCGGCGTTCCGGCTCGGCTCCATTCCGGCGATCAGGGAGTCGAAGTAGAACGTCGTACGCAGGAAGGTCGTCGGTACGCCGTACTTCGTGAACAGCGCGTCCGCCTCGCCCTTGGCGTCGAAGTGCGGCACCTTGTAGCGCCCGTCGTCCAGGCTCGGTACGTCGTCCCGTCCGGCGAAGAACGGCCGGGTGTCCTCGAGGGTCGACCAGATCAGGTGCGCGATGCCGGCCTCCTTCGCGGCGCGAGCGGCGGTCTCGGCCTGGGCCAGCTCCATCTCGGCGCGGGTCTGGGCCGCGTCCTGCTCCGGGGTTCGCTCGGCCCAGTAGTTCGTCACCACGAAGGCGCCGTGCGCGCCCTCGAACGCCGCACGCACGCTCGCCTCGTCGTCCAGGTCAGCGGCGACCACCTCGGCGCCGGCCGCCGCCAGCGCCTTCGCCTTGGCGGATTCCGGGTTCCGGGTCAACGCCCGTACGGCGAACTCGGCGGTCGGGTCCTCGAGGATCGCCCGGACCAGTCCGCCACCCTGCGAACCGGTGGCTCCGACGACGGCGATCAGCTTCTTCTCGGTCATATCCAGCAGCTCCTCAGCAGTGGAAGATTCTTGGGTTGATGTGTCAACTCAACTGATCGTAGCTCGTTTGGTTGATGTGTCAACCCGACCCGGTAGGATGGGTGTCGTGGGCAAGGGACCGTGGTTGGACGATGACGAGCAGCAGGCGTGGCGCAGCTACCTGCTGATGAACCGGACGCTGGAGACGCACCTGGAGCGGCACCTCCAGCGGGAGTTCGGCCTGTCCAAATCCGACTTCGAGATCCTGGTCAACCTGTCCGAGTCCGAGTCCGGCCGGATGCGGGCCTTCGAGCTGGGCAAGGCGACCCAGTGGGAGAAGAGCCGGATGTCGCACCACCTGACCCGGATGGAGAAGCGCGGGCTGATCCGCAAGGAGTCCTGCGAGTCCCGCTACCCGGAGATCGCCATCACCGAGGAAGGCCTGGCCGCGATCGAGGCGTGTGCGCCGGCGCATGCGGCCCGGGTTCGTCAGTTCTTCGTCGACGTCTTCGGTCCGGACCGGCTCGCGGTGCTCGGCGAGGTGTCGGACGACATCGTCGAGACGATCGGCAAGCACTGCCACACCGACTGCCCACCGGCGGTCAGCGGCCTCGACCAGTGATCCCTGAGGATCACTCTCAGAGAGCTTTCAGGAGAACTTGATGGTCGCTTGACCTTCTCTTGGAGTGCGGCTGAGGAGCCTCCGAGCAGGCTTACGGCCATGGTCACCCCAGATGCGTTCGACGATTCTCATTCATCCAGGCGGCGCTGGTTGCGCCGGGCGTCGGCGGCCGCGATCGCGACCGCCGTACTCGGTATCGGCGGCACCGGGCTGTCCGTCGCGGTCGTGTCCGCGAAACACTCGGACTCCGGCAGCACCGGTACGACGGCCGGCTCGACGAGCTCCGACGACGACTCGGGCTCGAGCAGCACGAGCAGCGGCTCCGGCTCGAGCAGCTCCAGTTCGAGCGGCTCCAGCTCTGACAGCTCGGGGTCCAGCGCGGGCAGCTCGGGATCCAGCTCCTCCAGCTCCGGCTCCGATGACTCGAGTAGCTCCAGCAGCGGGCTCGGATCGTCGAGCTCCGGCTCCACGTCGCAGGGCGGGAGCAACGGATCATGACCGCCTCCCGGACCTGGACCGCGTGGAGCTGCACGGTCCGCCTGACCGTCGACGACCCCGCCGTACTCGGGGCAGCGTGCGGTGAGCTGAAGGCTCTGATGGATCGCGTCGACAAGGCGGCCAGCCGGTTCCGCCCGGACTCCGAGCTGTCGATTGTCAACAATCGGGCCGGTGCGCTCGTACCGGTGTCGCGGCTGCTGGTCGACCTGATCGACGTCAGCCTGGTCGCGGCCTCGATGAGCGGTGGCGCCGTGGACCCGACCGTCGGCTCCGCGGTGATCGCCGCCGGGTACGACGCCGACATCGAGGCGGTACGACGGCGCTTCCCGCAGGCACCGCACGACCCGAAGCCGGTCGCCGGCTGGCAGGCGGTCCAGCTGAACCGCAAGCTCGCGCTGCTCGGCGTCCCGAAGGACTCCGCTCTCGACCTCGGCGCCACCGCGAAGGCCTGGACCGCCGACCGTGCCGCGAACATCCTCAGCAAGCGCTACGGCTGCGCCGTACTCGTCGAGATCGGCGGGGACCTGCGGGCCGTCGGCCAGCCGGCCAAGCCGTGGATCATCACGGTCGCCGAACGCGCTGGCGATACCGGGGTCCTGGTCACCCTCTCGCACGGCGGTCTGACCACGTCGACCCGGACAGTACGGCGGTGGCAGACCCCGTCCGGCTATGGCCACCACGTCATCGACCCGCGCACCGGACGCCCGGCCGACGGGCCCTACCGAACCGCATCCGTCTGGGCTCCGACCGCCGTACGCGCGAACACCTTCAGTACGGCGCTTGTGGCGACAGGGGAAGGTGCCCTCGGGCGACTGAAGCTGGCGGGTCACCCGGCGCGGCTGGTCGCCGACGACGGTGAGGTCACCGAGTTGCTGGGGTGGCCGGCAGCGAGCAGGGCCGCCTGATGACCTTGTGGTACCTGGCCCGGGCGGCCGGAGTGGTCGCGATGATCATGTTCACGCTGTCGGCCACGCTCGGCCTCGCGATGTCCGGCAATCGCCGGCCGGAGCGCCGGTTCTGGCTGCAGTACGTGCACCGCTCGGCCGCCGCGACCGGACTGGTCCTGCTGACCACTCACGTGATCGCCGTCACGGCCGACAGCTACGTCGACATCAGTCCGACCGTCCTGGTCTGGCCGTTCGGCTCCGGCTACCGGCCGTTCGCGATGGTCGTCGGTGTGCTCGCGCTCTACGGCTTGGTGCTCGCATCCGTCGTCGGTGCTGCCCGCGGCCGACTGGCCGGCTCCGAGTCCTTCACCAAGCACTGGCGCAAGATCCACATCGCCGCATCGGTCGGCTGGCTGCTGTCTATCGGGCACGCGCTTCTGGCCGGTACCGACCGGGGTACGCATTGGATGCTCGCCCTGACCCTCGGCTGTCTGGCCGCAGTCGGCGCGGCCGGTGCCTATCGCGCCCGCGCCACGACGCCCCTCAACCTCGCACGGGCCGGGAGGATCCGATGACGATGACCATGCAGGAAACCAGAGTGATCGGTGACGCCCGAGTGCTGGCCGGACTCGACCAAGGCCGGCTGGACCGGCAGCGGCACCTCTGGACGCACGGTCCACAGCCGGACCTCAACCGCGAGGACTACCTCCGGCTCACCGAGGCAGTCGGCCTCAGGGGACGCGGTGGTGCCGCGTTCCCGGTCGCGCTGAAACTCGCCGACCTCCCTGCGAAGGGGATCGAGGCCGTCGTCGTGAACGGCTCCGAGAGCGAGCCGGTCAGCCGAAAGGACCGTCTGCTCCTCACCCTTGCGCCGCACCTCGTCCTGGACGGTGCCACCGGCCTGGCCAGCGCACTCGGTGCACCTCACGTGCTGATCGCCGTACACGACGGTGCTGCCGCCACGTCCATCCGCGAGGCGCTAATGGAGCGCGACGACAGACTGGCGATCGAGGTGAGCGACACTCCAGGGCGGTTCGTCGCAGGCGAGGCCCGTGCGGTGCTGAGTGCGCTGGAAGGTGGTGCCGCCGTACCGCCTGGTCGAAGGGTGCTGCCGACGCGCAAGGGCTACCACCGGCGGCCTACCTTCCTGTCGAACGTGGAGACCTTCGCCCAGCTCGCAGTACTCGCGCGGCTCGGGTCCAGGGGGTTCAGCAGTACCGGACTGATCAGTGAGCCGGGGACGCAGCTGCTGACGATCGATGGGGCCGTGCAGCGGCGCGGTGTGATGGAGACACCGACCGGTGTGCCGCTCGACACGGTCCTGCAGTTCGCCGGCGCGGAACCCGGGCCAGTGCTGCTCGGCGGGTACCACGGCCGCTGGCTGCCGCGGACCGACGGCCTGACGCTGCAGCGACCGGAGGTGTCCGCGGGCATCATCCTGGCGCTCGGCACGGACACCTGCCCGCTCGGCGAGGTGTATCGGGTCGCCCAGTGGCTGGCAAGTCAGTCGGCCGGCCAGTGCGGTCCGTGTGTGTTCGGCCTGGCCGCGCTCGTCGACGACTTCGACAGGTTGCTCAGGGGCGACCCGGCCGGCTGGCACAACGCCCAGCGCCATCTGGGTCTCGTCCCAGGCCGGGGAGCCTGTGCGCACCCGGACGGCTCGGCGCGGTTCCTCGCGTCGGCGCTCGAGGTGTTCGGCGACGACGTACGACTGCACCTCGACGGCGGCTGCGGCCGGCCGGCGAAGGGTGTCCTGCCCGTCCCCGGAGGTGCGTGGTGAACAAGGTGGAGATCGACTGGACCCGCTGCGACGGACACGGCCTCTGCGCCACCCTGCTGCCGGACGACGTCGTCCTCGACGAGTGGGGTTTCCCGGTCTTGAGAGGTCGTGAAATCACCGCCGGTGAGCTCCCGGATGCACGTCGCGCAGTCCTCGCATGTCCCGCTCTCGCACTACGCCTCAACAAACGATGACAGCCTCGTCCCGACATCACACCAGTGACAAAGGTGGACTAGTCTCTGAGTGATCGCACAATGTCGTGCGGTACGGCGTGAGCGGCGCCGAGATCACGTGTGGAGACGGTGGGGAATGCAGAGCAAGCTGGACGTCCAGAAGGCGGATGTGCTCGCCAAGGCGGTGGCCGCGGGAACACATGGGCACGACAAGTCGGTGGATCCGGCGAAGCTGAAAACCTTCCTCGAGCGGTACTACCGCCACGTCGCCGCGGAGGACGTGGCCGAGCGCCAGCCGAACGACTGCCTGGGCGCGGCCCGGCACCACTACAAGACCGCCGCGTCCCGCCCGCAGGGTACGGCGAAGGTGCATGTCTTCACCCCCACGCTGGAGGAGCACGGCTGGTCCGCGAACGGGCGGACCGTGGTCGAGATCGTCATCGACGACATGCCGTTCCTGGTCGACAGCGCTTCGATGGCGATCACCGAGCACAACCTCGAGCTGCAGCTGCTGATCCACCCGCAGTTCGTGGTCCGCCGCGACATCGCCGGCACCCTGCAGGAGGTCCTGGACGACACCGAGTCCGTCGACGGGCACGACCTGGTCCGCGAGAGCTGGATGCACCTGGAGATCGACCGAATCGCCGACGTCGCCGAGCACCGGTCGCTGGAGCAGGCGCTGCAGAAGGTGCTGCACGACGTGCGCGAGGCGGTCGAGGACTGGCCGAAGATGCACGAGAAGGCGGTCTCCATCGCCGCCGGGCTGAACTCGGCCGACCTCCCGGTCGGGGAGCACGAGGTGGAGGAGGCGCGCGAGCTGCTCGAGTGGCTCGCCGACGAGCACTTCACCTTCCTCGGGTACCGCGAGTACGACTTCACCATGGAGGGCGAGCAGGGCATCCTGCGCGGCCGTCCCGGGACCGGGCTCGGCATCCTCCGCCCGGACCCGAAGCCGGGCTCGGGCAAGCTGCCGCCCGAGGTGAGCGCGAAGGCGCAGGAGCGCAAGCTGCTCATCCTGACCAAGGCGAACTCCCGGTCCACGGTGCACCGGTCGACGTTCCTGGACTATGTCGGGATCAAGCAGTTCGACGAGACCGGCGAGCCTGTCCGGGAGTGCCGTTTCATCGGCCTGCTCTCGTCGACGGCGTACACCGAGAGCGTCATGCAGGTGCCGGTGCTGCGGCGCAAGGCGCTGGAGCTGTTCCGGATGACCGGGTTCGACCCCAACAGCCACAGCGGCAAGGGTCTGCTCGACGTCCTCGAGACGTATCCGCGCGACGAGTTGCTGCAGGCGCCGGTGGAGGACCTGCTGCCGATCGTGCAGTCCGTGCTGCACCTGCAGGAGCGGCGTGCGGTCAAGCTCTTCGTCCGGCGTGACGTCTACAACCGGTACCTGTCCTGCCTGGTCTACCTGCCGCGTGACCGCTACACCACCGCGGTCCGGCTGAAGATGCAGCAGATCCTCAAGGACGCGATCGGCGCCGAGAGCGTCACCTACGCCGCCTACGTGACCGAGTCCGTGCTCGCCCGCGTCCACTTCGTCGTCCGGATGAAGCAGGGCGAGACGGTCGGCGACTACGACTCCGAGCTGCTCGAGCAGAAGGTCATCGACGCGACCAGGGCCTGGGCGGACGACTTCACCGCGGCTCTGCACTTGCAGGGCGGCGACGGTGCCGTTGCAAAGCTGGCTCGGCGGTACGCGAACGCCTTCCCTGAGGCGTACAAGGAGGACTTCGACGCCCGCGTCGCCGTCAACGACGTCAGCGTGCTCGAGAGCCTGCCGGCCGAGAACGGGCTGGCCATGTCGCTGTACAGCCCGATCGACGAGGAGTGGGAGGGCGAACGCCGCTTCAAGGTCTTCCGGACGGGTACGGCGCTGTCCCTGTCACAGGTGCTGCCACACCTGACCCACATGGGTGTCGAGGTGATCGACGAGCGCCCGTACGAGATCCGCTGCGAAGACGGCAGTACGGCGTACATCTACGACTTCGGGCTCAAGGCACCGGAGGACGCAGAGGAGCGCGAGGAGCTGCGCAGGCTGTTCTCCGACACGTTCCAGGCGGTCTGGGAGGGCCGGGCCGAGTCGGACGCGCTGAACGCGCTGGTGCTGCGTGGCAGCCTCAGCTGGCGCCAGGTGTCGATCCTGCGCGCCTACCGTAAGTACATCCGGCAGGGCGGTACGCCGTTCAGCCAGAGCTACATCGAGAACGCGTTCCTGACCCACGTGGACGTCGCGAGCCTCCTGGTCCAGCTGTTCGAGACCAGCTTCGACCCGGCGCGCGGTGCCGCGGACGACCCGGACCGGACGAGCCGGGTGGCCCAGTTGGAGAAGGAGATCCTGGCTGCCCTGGACACGGTGAAGAGCCTGGACGAGGACCGGATCCTGCGGTCCTACCTGACCGTGATGAAGGCGACGCTGCGGACGAACTACTACCAGCCCGGCCCGGACGGCCGGCCACGGACCTACATCTCGCTGAAGCTGGAGCCGAAGGCGATTCCGGAGCTGCCGGAGCCACGGCCGGCGTACGAGATCTTCGTGTACGCACCGCAGGTCGAAGGTGTGCACCTGCGCTTCGGCGCGGTCGCCCGCGGCGGTCTGCGCTGGTCGGACCGGCAGGAGGACTTCCGCACCGAGGTGCTCGGCCTGGTGAAGGCGCAGATGGTGAAGAACTCGGTGATCGTGCCGGTCGGCGCCAAGGGCGGGTTCTACGCCAAGCAGTTGCCCGACCCGGCCGTCGACCGGGACGCCTGGCTGGCCGAAGGCATCGCGTCGTACAAGACGTTCATCTCCGGACTGCTCGACATCACCGACAACATCGTGGCCGGGGAGATCGTTCCGCCGCGCGACGTGGTCCGGTACGACGGTGACGACGCGTACCTCGTGGTTGCCGCGGACAAGGGCACGGCGACGTTCTCGGACATCGCGAACGGGGTCGCCAAGGAGTACGGCTTCTGGCTGGGTGACGCGTTCGCGTCCGGCGGGTCGGTCGGCTACGACCACAAGGCGATGGGCATCACCGCCCGCGGCGCGTGGGAGTCGGTCAAGCGGCACTTCCGCGAGCTGGGTCACGACTGCCAGAACGAGGACTTCACGGTCGTCGGTGTCGGCGACATGTCCGGTGACGTGTTCGGCAACGGGATGTTGCTGTCGGAGCACATCCGGTTGGTCGCGGCGTTCGACCACCGGCACATCTTCCTGGACCCGACTCCGGACGCGGCGACGTCGTTCCCCGAACGGCGCCGGCTGTTCGACCTGCCGCGATCGTCGTGGGCGGACTACGACCCGTCGCTGATCTCCGCCGGCGGCGGGGTCTACCCGCGCACGGACAAGGCGATCCCGATCTCGGCCGAGGTGCGCGACGTGCTCGGGCTGGAGGGCAGCCCGGCGACGCTGACGCCGGCCGAGCTGATGAACGCGATCCTGAAGGCGCCGGTCGACCTGTTCTGGAACGGCGGCATCGGCACCTACGTGAAGTCGTCCGGCGAGACCAACGCCGACGTCGGCGACAAGGCCAACGACCCGATCCGGATCAACGGCGCCGACCTGCGCGCCCGCGCGGTCGGCGAGGGCGGCAACCTGGGGTTCACCCAGCTGGGCCGGATCGAGTACGCCGCCGGCGGCGGCCGGATCAACACCGACTTCATCGACAACGTGGCCGGCGTGGACACCTCCGACCACGAGGTGAACATCAAGATCCTGCTGGACAAGGTGGTCGCCGACGGTGACCTGACCGAGAAGCAGCGCAACGACATCATCGCGTCGATGACCGACGAGGTCGGGGCGCTGGTGCTGAAGAGCAACTACCGGCAGAACATCGCGCTGGCCAACGCGACTGCGCAGGCGCCGGCCCTGATGCACGTCCACCAGGACTGGGTACGGCGACTGGAGAAGCAAGGACTGCTCGACCGGCAGCTCGAGTTCCTGCCCAGCGTCGCCGAGTTCAAGCGGCGCAAGGCCGAAGGCAAGGGCCTGACCTCGCCGGAGTTGTCGGTGCTGATGGCCTACACCAAGATCGTCATGGAAGCCGAGCTGCTGCAGACGACGCTGCCGGACGACCCGTACCTGGCGCACAAGCTGGCCAGCTACTTCCCGAAGGCGATCCACGAGCGGTTCCCCGACCAGGTCCAGAGTCACCAGCTGCGGCGCGAGATCATCACCACCCAGGTGGTGAACGAGTTCGTGAACACCTCCGGCATCACGGCGTACCACCGCCTTTCGCTGGAGACCGGCGGATCGGTGGAGGACGTGGTCCGCGGCAACCTGGCCGCCAGCCGGATCTTCGCCCAGCCGGAGCTGCTGGCCCGCAACGCCGAGCTGGACAACGTCGTCGACGCGGCGACCCAGACGCACATGCGGCTGGAGACCCGCACGCTGGTCGAGCGCGCCACCCGCTGGCTGGTCAGCAACCGGCGGCCACCGCTGGACATCGCGGACCTGATCGACTTCTTCGGTCCCGGGATCGCGAAGCTCACCGAGGCACTGCCCGAGGTGCTGCGCGGCCGTGAGCTGGCGTTGTTCGAGCAGCGGCGTGAATCCCTGGTGCAGAAGGGGGTTCCGGCCGATTTCGCGACCAAGATCGCCGTGCTGCCACCGGCGTACGCGGGTCTGGGTGTGGTCGAGACCGCATCGCGCGACGACATCGACATCTTCGAAGTCGCCAAGGTGCACTTCGCCCTCGGTGAGCGGCTGCAGCTGGGCCGTTTCCTGGAGCGCATCATCGGCCTGCCGCGGACCGACCGCTGGCAGACGATGGCCCGCGCCGCGCTGCGCGACGACCTGCACGCGGTGCACGCCCGGTTGACCCGCCAGGTGCTGGCCACGTCCGACGCCTCGGCCGGGCCCGAGGACCGCGTCATCACCTGGCAGGACCAGAACGCGGCCGCCCTCTCGCGCGCCGCCTCCATGCTCGAGGAAATCGTCGAGACCGAAGGCCCAGAGCTCGCTCACCTGTCCGTCGGCCTCCGGCTCGTCCGCACATTGATCGCCAACCAGGCCTGAGAGACTGCGGGTGTGCGAGCACTCGAAGGCGTGGTTGGGGCGGTCGAATACCCAGGGCGAGGACTCGCCCTGGGTCGGGACCGGGACGGCAACGGGTTTGCCGCCTACTGGCTGACCGGGCGTAGTCCGGCGTCGAAGCAGCGGAAGCTGGTGGTGTCCGACGACGAGATCGTCGTACAGGACGTCTCGGGTGGGTCTACCGACGACTTGCGACACTACACCGCCGCGGTTCGTGCCGACGGCTGGATCGTCGTCGGCAATGGGACGCAGGTCAGTGAGCTGGCTGAGGCGCGCCGATCCGGTCGCGATCTGCAGGTGGCTTTGCGCGACCACGCCTACGAGCCGGACCCGCCGATCCGGACCCCGCGGATCTTCGCGACCGCGTCGACGGACGGGACCGGCATCACCATCGGCTCAGCCCGCTCCGTGCCCGGCGCCGAGGACCTGGTGCAGCACCCGTCCCTCTACCTCTCCGAGCTGCCGCCGGCCACGTCCGTCACGATCAGCACGTACGCCGGAACCGCCGCCGACGTCATCACCTCCGGCACTCCGGAACTCGTCACCACCGGCACCGCCTGGACCGCACTCGCCGACCTCATCTGGAACCAACTCGCTCCCAACCTCCGAGTAGCCCTCTTCATCGCACCACTCGCCACCCCGACCTTCGAGGCCGCGCTGATCAGACATCAGGACTAGGCCACAGTTGACAATGACCTCGTAACTCGGAGAGGTCCACAGCCGGCACCGCTCGTCCGCAGGCGACACCGGTCAAAGTGGTCTGGCCGTCCGCCGGCACCACGACAGTCGATCTCACCGGCTCCAGCAGCTCTCGCAGCGCTGGAGCCGTTTCCTTGCAACCGGTCGCCGGCGGTCCGGAGCAGGTGACGGTGGCGACGTACGACAACGAGGTCGCCGAGAAACTCGGTGGTCACGGTGTCGCGCTGAAGCTGATCCGCGCCGACGGCAGCCGCCGTGCCGCACCCGTCGGTGTGACCGTCGACGTGGCCGGCTTCGCCGGTGCGTACGGCGGGAACTTCGAGTCCCGGCTCCGCCTGATCGCCAAGCCTGCGTGCGCGCTGACCACACCCGCGTCGGCCGCCTGCACCAGGAGCATTCCGGTGCCGAGCAAGACCAACCTGGTCGACCACAAGCTCACCGCGACCTTGCCGGCCGCGCAGCACGGGATGGTGTACGTGGTCGCCGCCGCAGCGAATGGCGAAGCCGGCTCGTACACGGCGACCTGACCGCGGCCGAGAACGCGCAACCCTCCTGGGCGGGCCTCGGCTGGAGCCTCGAAACGCCGTACCTGGAACGCCGGTACAACGGCTGCTCGGACGACGGTGGTGACACCGGCGACCTGTGCTGGGCCGGTGACCAGCTGATGCTGTCGCTCGAAGGTACGTCGTCCGAACTCGTGAAGGACAAGGCCGCCGGCGGTGACGTCTGGCGGGCCAAGCAGGACCCGGGCTGGCGGGTCGAGCGCACGAAGGACGCGGACAACGGCGACAACGACGGCGAGTACTGGGTCGTCCGGACGCCGCAGGGGATGACGTTCACCTTCGGCCGCGGCAAGCAGGCGACCACGGGGACGGCGGTCGCCGGTCTGATCAAGGCGGCTACCCGGTTCTACGACCAGGCCGGCGTCTCGGTCGCTGTTCGTCAGACGCTCGGCAACGTCGTCTGGCAGCTGACCGACACACAGGGGTCGGCCCAGCTCTCCGTTGCCGACGGCACCGGTGTGGCCGCGCGGACCTACTACTCGCCGTACGGCGAGATTCGCAACCTGCTGCCGGCGCTGCCGACCGAGCACGGATGGCTGGGCAAGACGAAGGATCCGACCACCGGCCTGAGCGCTCTGGGGGCGCGTTACTACGACGCGTCGCTGGGGCGGTTCCTGTCCACGGATCCGGCGATGGACGACTCGTCGGCACAGATGGCGAACCCGTATTCCTCCGCCGGCGGCAACCCGATCACGTACCTGGACCCCACCGGTTTGTGGAGTCTGTCCGGCGCCTGGAACGCGGTCAAGAGCGGTGTGAGCGTCCGAGATCTTCAGTACGCCGCTCTTCACCTCGAGCTCGCCTGCGAAGATCTGGCCGCCGGCGGCGTCGCCTGGCGAGTCGACGACGCGTACGGTCACCTCACCCTCGTCCGCGGGCGTTGTCAGCTGTCACGACCGAGGTCCAGGTCACGCCTGGACCGTTGCCGGTGCAGGTCTATGCCGACTCGATCGTGGAGGCGTCCAGTCTGTATGTGGTGCTGACCTGAGTGGTCGTCACCTGCCCGAGTTCCGGCTAGCGCTCGGAGACGATGACGTCTACTGAGTATTGGTCGGCTCGGTAGCAGTGGTTGCCGTATTCGACGGGGGAGCCGTCGGCGGCGTAGGCGGAGCGGGTCATGGTGACGAGGGGTTCGGCCTTGGACATGTGCAGGGTGCGGCGTTCGTCGGCGGTGGCGTTGCGGGCGCCGATCCGCTGGCGGGCGACCGTGGGGCGGATCCCGCGGGCCCGGAGTACGGCGTACAGGCCGGAGGTGGTGAGTTGCTCCAGCGTGAGGTCGTTGAGGGCCGGGGGCAACCAGTTGCGCATGATCGCGAGCGGCAGGTCGTCGGCGTACCGGAGCCGGACGATCGAGACCAGCGGGGTGCCGGGCGGCAGCTCCAGGACCGCGGCGGCCTGGTCGTCCTGCGCCTCGCAGTCCAGCGACAGGACCTCGGTGCGCGGTGTGCGGCCCTCGCGTTGGAGGTCCTCGTAGAGGCTGGTGAGCTCGGCCTTGCGGTGCACCATCTGGTTCGCGACCGTGGTGCCGATGCCGCGGCGGCGGATCAGCAGACCCTGGTTCACCAGCTCGGAGATCGCCCGGCGGACCGTCGGGCGGGACAGGCTGAGCCGGTCCGACATGCCGAGCTCGTTCTCGAACGGGTCACCGGGGCGCAGCCTGCCGTCGGTAATGGCAGCGGTCAGCTGCTCGGCGAGCTGGTGGTAGAGCGGCACCGGACTCGACCGATCGAGCTGAATCGGCAATGCGGCGGTCATGGGGCCCTCCCGCCCTGGACTGAGGAGCACAGTCATGAACGGATGTTACAACAGAGCAGTATGTATGTCTCGACGTCAAAATGTGTTAACAAACTCTTGACACCTCTTCCGGCGGCCGGGAAGCTGGCGGGCAACAAGGGGTGGAGCCGGGGTGTGCGGGGATAAGCAGAGAGGTCGACGTATGCGGATCGGGTTGGTCGGGGTCGGGCGGATCGGGGCGTTCCACGCCGCGACGCTGAAGGGGTTGCCGGCGGTGGACCAGGTGGTGGTCGCGGATGCCGACCCGAGCCGTGCCGAGCTGGTGGCCAAGGAGCAGGGGCTGGAGTTCGCCCCGGACGTGGACGCGCTGCTGGCGAGCGGGCTGGACGGGTTCGTGATCGCGGCCACGACGTCGGCCCACGCGGACCTGATCGCCGCCGGTGTCGCCGCCGGGATCCCGACGTTCTGCGAGAAGCCGGTCGCGACCGACCTTGCCGAGACCCTGCGGGTGGTCGAGTTGGTCGAGGCTTCCGCCGTACCGGTGCACATCGGTTTCCAGCGCCGCTTCGACGCCGGGTACCAGGCGGTCGCCGCGCAGGTGCGGTCCGGTGAGCTCGGGTTCATCCACCACATCAGGGCGAACACCAACGACGCGTTCCCGCCGCCGCAGGAGTACATCCCGACGAGCGGCGGGTTCTTCCGCGACTGCACTGTGCACGACTTCGACATCCTCCGGTTCGTCACCGGTCGCGAGGTCGTCAGTGTGTTCGCCACCGGCGCGAACCGCGGTGAGGCCTTCTTCGGCGAGTACGGCGATGTCGACGCGGCGGCCGCTCTGCTCACACTGGACGACGACACCTTCGTCTCGGTGAGCGGGACCCGGTACAACGCCGCCGGTCACGACGTCCGGATGGAGGTCCTCGGCAGCCTCGGCTCGGTCGCGGTCGGTCTGGACGAGCACACCGCATTGCGCTCGGCCGAGGCCGGTGTCAGCTTCCCCGGTGGCGAGCCGCACGCGACGTTCATGGACCGCTTCCGCCCGGCCTACGTCGCCGAACTGACCGCGTTCACCGAGGTCGTCGCCGGCAGCCGCGCGGTGCCGTGCACCGTCCGCGACGCCTATCAGGCCTTCCGAACCGCCGACGCCTGCGAACTCTCCCGCCGCGAGAACCGCGTCGTCACCCTGGACGAGATCGCATGACAGTGTCGACGAACGGGCGCGGTCATGGGGCCTCCCGGCCTGGACTGAGGAGCGCAGGGAGCGAAGCGACTGGAGCGACGAGGGAAGGCCGGGAGCCAAGGCCCATGACC
>NZ_JBEZYF010000104.1:0-22955 GCF_040638415.1 Kribbella sp. NPDC026596
CGACGCTCTTCCGATCTGTCATGGGGCTTTGTCTCCCGGCCTTCCCTCGTCGCTCCAGTCGCTTCGCTCCCTGCGCTCCTCAGTCCAGGCCGGGAGGCCCCATGACCATGTTCCAACTGGAGTTCATGCAGCGGGCGTTGATCGCCGGACTGCTGACCGGGCTGTCGGCGCCGGCGATCGGGACCTACCTGGTGCAGCGGCGGTTGTCGTTGATGGGTGATGGCATCGGGCACATCGCGATCACTGGTGTCGCATTGGGCCTGCTCACCGGGAGCGCGCCGGTGCTGACCGCGGTGCTCGTGTCCATCGCCGGTGCGACCGCGATCGAGCTGGTCCGCGCCCGCGGCAAGGCCAGTGGCGACGTAGCGCTCGCACTGCTCTTCTACGGCGGTATCGCGGGCGGTGTGCTGCTGATCGGCCTGGCCGGACAAGGCGCAGCCACTCTGAACACCTATCTGTTCGGTTCACTCACTACGGTGTCGCCCAGCGACCTGTACGTCGTCGTCGGGCTGGCCGTCACGGTCCTGGTCGTGGCGATCGGGTTGGGACCGCAGTTGTTCGCGGTCTGCCAGGACGAGGAGTTCGCTCGTACGACGGGACTCCGGGTCCAGCTGCTCAACCTGGTGATCGCGGTGATGGCCGCCGTGACTGTGACTGTGGCGATGCGGACTGTCGGACTGCTCCTGGTCAGTGCACTCATGGTCGTCCCGGTAGCGACCGCACAGCAGTTGACGCGGTCCTTCCGCAGTACGTTCGTGACCGCGTGCGTAATCGGTGTGGTCGCGTGTCTGGCCGGGATCGTCACGTCGTACAACGCGAATGTGGCTCCGGGCGCGACCATCGTCGTACTGGCGCTGGCCGGGTTCGTGGTGGCGGCAACGATCGGGACGCTGCTGCGGCGGCGGTCCGGGCGGGCGCTGCCGCTGGAGGACGAGGAGCCGGAGATCGGCGTACCGGCGCCGGAGCCGCATGTGGTGAGCGCCGGGCACCCGCACGCACACAATCAGCAGTGCGGCCACAAGAAGGTCGAGCACGGCGACCACGTCGACTATGTGCACGACGGTCACCTGCACGCGGCGCACGGTGATCACTGGGATGAGCATTGATTTGCTGACTTCTGAGACAATCGGTGTGACTTGAGGACAGGAGGAACGGTGGCCATCGGAACACGCTCGACCCGTCAGCGCGCGGCGGTCGCGTCCGCGCTCGACAACCTCGACGACTTCCGGACCGCCCAGGAGATCCACCAGGAGCTCCGGGGCGCGGGCGAGGCCGTCGGCCTGACCACCGTGTACCGGACCCTGCAGGCCCTCGCCGACTCCCGCGAGGTCGACGTCCTGCGCACCACCGACGGCGAGACGGCGTACCGGCGTTGCTCGAAGGGTCACCACCACCACCTGGTCTGCCGCAACTGCGGCCGCACCGTCGAGGTCGAGGGCCCGGCGGTCGAGCGCTGGGCCGACAAGGTCGCGGCCGAGCACGGATACGCCGACGTCAGCCACACCCTGGAGATCTTCGGCACCTGCGCGGACTGCCAGCAGACCGCCTAGGTCAGGAGCCGCGGACCGCCACCATGAAGTGCTGGTACCGCCGGCGTCCTACCAGCCACCAGATGAACCGCACCGGAGCCGGCAGATCGGACAGCATCCGGGCGGACTCGTCAGGGTCAGCGGTCGCGAGCAATTCACCCATCGCGGTGAACCGCTGATCCGGCTTGAATTTGCTGAAGGCAACCTTCCCGAGACGGTCCCACTCGGCCTGCGTGACGCGCGCCGCGATCAGCGGCACCACGTCACGCTCCTCCTCCCCCAGATGCTCGGCGAGCCGGGTGGAGATCGTCTCGAGGGCCGCGGCCAGCGACTCCGACGCGGCGGCGGTCGGCGCGGTCTGCCAGGTCACCAGCCGGCGCCGGGTCGTCTCGACGGCGTCGTGGACGCCGGCATGCTGCTCCTCCATGCGGTGGATCAAGGCTGCGGACGGACGAGCCCGCTCCAGCAGGACGGGCCAGAGCAGCTCGTCCTCGGTCGAGTGATGGGAGTGCAACCCGTCGAGCTGGAAGCCGATGTACTTCGCCACGGCTCCGGCCCGGGACTCCGCGCCCGCGGCCAGGACGTACTCCCTCGACTGCTCGAACCCCCGCCGGATCACCCGGTGGATCAGAGCCATCTCCCACGGATCCGATGCCCTGACGGCGCTGGACGGTGTAGTCATCTCGACCCCCACTGGACTCATTCACTAGTGACTATCACTAGTCAATGACTACTGCTAGTTTGGGTCGGGTGGGCAAGCCTGTCAACACGCCGAAGCGCACCCGTCGCGAGCAGGCGGCGGCGACCCGGGAGCGGATGATCCGGGCCGCGATCGAGGTCTTCACCGAGGCCGGGTACGTCGGGGCGCGGATGAGCGACATCGCCACCCGGGCCGGCGTCGCGGTGCAGACCGTGTACTTCACCTTCCACACCAAGGCAGAACTGCTGCAGGCATGCTTCGACCACGCCGTCCTCGGACCCGACCGGCTTCCCCCGATGGAGCAGCCGTTCATCGCCGACCTCACCACGGCCGCATCCGGCGGGGCGGCACTGTCTGCCTTCGTCCGCGGCAACACGGCGATCCTGACCCGGGTCGCGGCGATCAAGGAGGTCGCCGAGTCGGCGCCACACGAACCCGACGCCGCCGCCGTGGTCGAACGCACCGAGCGGTTACGTCGCGAGGGCCTGGCCCAGATCGTCGACCTGATCGCCGAGCGCTGGGGGCTACGTTCCGGTGTCGACGCGGCCGAGGCCACCGACCTGCTGCTGATGCTCTCCTCGTCGGGGCCGTACCTCACCCTGCGCCGCTACGGCTGGAGCGACGAGAAGTACGCCACCTGGCTGGCCGGCACCCTCACCCGGGATCTCCTCGCCTGACTGTGGCCCAGGTCACCTTTGCCTTTGAGTGCGCTCGAAGGCGTACGGTCGAAGACATGAACACCACGGAGCTGCTCAAGCCGCCGGTCGATGTGCGGTTGCTGGGGCTGCTCGAGCTTCCGGACGACCTGCCGGAGCAGTTGTCGATCGCGGAGGCCGCCGCGATCACCGGGCTCACCGCCCACACCCTGCGGTACTACGAACGGATCGGGCTGGTCCAAGTCGGTCGGGACGACGCCGGTTACCGCAGCTACGACCGGCAGGCGATGGGCCGGATCATGTTCGTCACCCGGCTGCGCGCGTCCGACATGCCGATCGGCACGATCAGTCACTACCTGGACCTGGTCGCGCAAGGCGATCACACCGCCCCGCAGCGGCTCGCGCTGATGGAAGAGCACCGGGCCGGCATCCAGCGCCGGATGCGCGATCTGCAGGTCGCGCTTGCGGTGACCGACTACAAGATCAGCACGTACGGCGGCACTGCCGCTCCGTAGTTCGGGTTCTGCCCGGCCGACGACCACTCATGGTCCGTCGGCGGGCGGAGCCATGCCAAAACCTTCTGAGGAGATAGTCATGAAACTAGGTAGCGAAGGCGCCGAGGTCAGCCGACTCGGACTGGGCTGTATGGGAATGAGCTACGCGTACGGCGAGACCGACGACGCCGAGTCGGTCGCGACGCTGCACCGGGCGCTCGACCTCGGCATCACCTTCCTCGACACCGCCGACATGTACGGCTTCGGCGCCAACGAGGAACTCGTCGGCCGGGCGATCGCGGACCGCCGCGACGAGGTGTTCCTCGCCACCAAGTTCGGCATCATCAACGATCCGCGTGACGCCGCGGCGCGGAGCGTGAACGGATCGCCGTCGTACGTCCGGTCGTCGATCGACAACTCGCTGCGCCGGCTCGGCCTCGACCACGTCGACCTGTACTACCAGCACCGCGCGGATCCCGGCGTACCGGTCGAGGAGACCGTCGGGGCGATGGCCGAGCTGGTGGAAGCCGGCAAGGTCCGGTATCTCGGGCTGTCGGAGTCGTCGGCGGACACCATCCGGCGGGCGCACGCGGTCCACCCGATCACGGCGGTGCAGACCGAGTGGTCCCTGTTCAGCCGGGACATCGAGGAGTCGGTGCTGCCGACGTGCCGGGAGCTCGGCATCGGGATCGTGCCGTACTCGCCGCTCGGACGCGGCATGCTGACCGGCGCCCTGCCGCAGGACCTGGCCGCCGACGACTACCGCCGTACGCTCCCCCGCTTCGCCGACGAGAACCTCGAAGCGAACCTGGCGCTGGTGGAGGAGATCCGCGCGGTCGCCGCACGGTACGACGCGACGCCCGGACAGGTCGCGCTCGCCTGGGTGCTTGCTCAGGGCAACGATGTGGCACCGATCCCGGGAACCAAGCGGCGTCGCTACCTCGAGGAGAACGCCCGCGCCCTATCAGTGGAGCTGTCGGAGGACGACATCCTTTCGCTGTCCAAGCTCACGCCGGTGGGCGCGCGCTACCCGGACATGAACTGGGTCGCCGGGACGACTGCGGCGCAGGACTGATAAACTGACCGCAGTAAGCCTTCCGTACCGGATCTTCTTCCGGCGGGAGGCTTTTCTGCGTTCTCAGACCGTTTGTAGAGGAGACCTATGTTCGTACGGCGAGCCGCTGCGGAGGATCGAGTCGTGCTGGAGCGACTGTGGCTGATGTTCCGCCACGACATGTCCGAGTTCCAGGGACAACTACCGCGGCCGGACGGGAGCTACCGGACCGAGTGGCTGGAGAAGGTGCTCACCGGGGACCCGGACTGGGCCGGGTACCTGTTCTACAGCGGTGAGAGCCCGGTCGGATTCTGCTTCATGCGCGCGCTCACGCAACCGGTGCGGGTGCTGAACGCCTTCTTCATGGTGCGGCCGGTCCGGCGCAATGGGCTTGGATTGCGGGCGGTGCTGGAAGTGCTGGCCCATCACCCCGGACCGTGCGAGGTCGCGTTCCAGGAGAACAACCCGAAGGCCGTCCGGTTCTGGCACCGGGTCGCGACCGAGGTCTCCGGCGACGTCTGGACCTCGGAACGCCGTCCGATCGCCGGGAAGCCGGACGCGACTCCCGATGTGTGGATCTCCTTCAGAACACCACAACCGACCGCAGCACATCTCCGTGATGCATCTTCGTGAACGCGGCCTCCACCTCGTCCAGGGCGATCGTCTCGGAGACGAAGCGGTCCAGCGGTAGCCGGCCCTGCAGGTGGAGGTCGATCAGCAGCGGGAAATCCCGGGTCGGCAGGCAGTCGCCGTACCAGCTCGACTTCAGCGAACCGCCGCGGCCGAAGAAGTCAAGCAACGGCATCTCGAGCGTCATCTCCGGCGTCGGTACGCCGACCAGGACGACGGTGCCGGCCAGGTCCCGCGCGTAGAACGCCTGCTTCCACGTCTCCGGACGGCCGACCGCATCGATCACCACGTCCGCGCCGAACCCACCGGTCAGCTCCTGGACAGCGCTCACGACCCCGTCGTGGTCGAGGCCCTTGGAGTTGATCGTGTGGGTGGCGCCGAGTTCCTGCGCGGTCCGCAGTTTGCGCTCATCGATGTCGATGGCAATGACCTTGGCCGCCCCGGCGAGCCGCGCGCCGACGACTGCCGCCGTACCGACGCCGCCGGAGCCGATCACGGCGACGCTGTCACCGCGGCCGACGTTGCCGGTGTTGATGGCCGCGCCGAGGCCGGCCATCACGCCACAGCCGAGCAGACCGGCGACCTCAGCCTTGGCGGCCGGGTCGACCTTGGTGCACTGGCCGGCCGCGACCAGGGTCTTGTCGGCGAACGCGCCGATGCCGAGGGCCGGGCTGAGCTCGGTGCCGTCGGCCAGCGTCATCTTTTGCTTGGCGTTGTGGGTGTTGAAGCAGTACCAGGGGCGGCCGCGCAGGCAGGCACGGCAGTTGCCGCAGACGGCCCGCCAGTTCAGGACGACGAAGTCGCCGGGCTCGACGTCGGCGACACCGGCTCCGACCGACTCCACGATCCCCGCCGCCTCGTGGCCGAGCAGGAAGGGGAAGTCGTCGTTGATGCCGCCCTCGCGGTAATGCAGGTCCGTGTGGCAGACGCCGCACGCCTGGACCTTCACCACCGCCTCCCCCGGCCCGGGATCGGGGATGGTGATCTCCTCGATCGACACCGGTAGGCCTTTGCCCTTCGCCACCACACCACGCACCGTCTGAGCCATTCCCCGACGCTATCTGGCCTGGGCTTGACTCGCCACCGCCGTACCGAAGAACAGGACGTAGTCGCCTACGTACATCCCACCGCCCGGCTGAACACCGCGGCCGAGGCGTCCGCGAGGCCACCACCTCCTGTTCTTCGGTACACCTCTGTCCACCGGTCGGGGGACAGAGAGTCCACCGGGCGGTGCTCCCGGGGGACGCGGTCCGGACGGGAAGGTTGAGGCATGCAGACAGACGCAGTGAGGGTTCGGGGCCTGGTGAAGCGGTACCCGGACAAGGTCGCGGTCGACGGGGTCGACCTGGACATCCATCGGGGTGAGGTGTTCGCCCTGCTCGGGCCGAACGGGGCCGGCAAGACGACGACCACGGAGATCCTGGAGGGGTATCGCCGGGCCGACGCCGGAGAGGTCAGCGTGCTCGGCACCGACCCGGGTCAGGGCGACCGGGTGTGGCGCAGCCGGCTCGGGATCGTGCTGCAGACCTCGCGCGACGAGGCCGAGTCGACGGTGGCCGAGCTGGTCAACCACTACGCCGCCTACTACCCCGACCCGCGCGACCCGGACGAGGTGATCGCCGCCGTCGGACTGCAGGACAAGCGCAAGACCCGCCCGCGGAAGCTGTCCGGCGGTCAGCGCCGCCGGCTCGACGTGGCGCTTGGCGTCATCGGCAACCCGGAGCTTCTCTTCCTGGACGAGCCGACGACCGGGTTCGACCCCGAGGCGCGCCGGCAGTTCTGGACGCTGATCGAGGACCTGCGCACCGAAGGCACCACGATCCTGCTCACCACCCACTACCTCGACGAGGCCGAGCACCTGGCCGACCGGGTCGGGGTGATCGCGGACGGCCGGATGATCGAGATCGGTACGCCGGAGACGCTCGGCGGGCGCGGAGCCCGGACCGCCCGGGTCACCTGGAGCGACGCCGACGGCCCGCACGAGCTGCGCACCGACCAGCCGACCACCGAGGTCGCCGCGCTGATGCAGCGCTTCGGCGGCGAAGTACCCGAGCTCGAAGTACGGCGCCCGAGCCTGGAAGACATCTACCTGGACCTGATCGGCAAGGCCACCACCGCCGCCGACACCGAGACCGCCGCTGTTGCGATCGAAGCTGGAGCACTCTGATGGCCGACACCCTGACCACCAAGCCGTTGCCCTCGACGCTGTCGGTCGGCCTGGCCCGGACCAAGCTCGAGGTCCGCGAGTTCTTCCGCGAGCGGGAAGCGCTGATCTTCACCTTCTTCTTCCCGATCATCTTCCTCGGCATCTTCTCCGCCGTCTTCGGCAGTACCGACTTCAACGGCGTCAACGCCCCGACCTACTTCACGCCCGGGATGATCGCCTCCGGCATCTTCCTGAGCAGCTTCCAGTCGCTCGCGATCAGCATCTCGCTCGAGCGCGACGAAGGCCTGCTGAAGCGGCTGCGCGGTACGCCGATGCCGCAGCAGGCCTACTTCATCGGCAAGATCGGCCAGGTCCTGATCACCTCGATCCTGCAGATCGCGTTGCTGCTCGCGATCTCCGGACTGCTGCTCGGCGTCGACCTCCCGTCCGAGCCGGCCAAATGGGTCAACTTCGCCTGGATCTTCGTCCTCGGGACCGCGTCGGGAACGGTGCTCGGGATCGCGTTCAGCGTCGTACCGAAGTCCGGCAAGGCCGCGTCCGCGGTGATCACGCCGATCGTCCTGCTGCTGCAGTTCATGTCCGGTGTGTACTTCGTCTACAGCAGCCTGCCGGCCTGGATGCAGACGGTGGCGGAGTTCTTCCCGCTGAAGTGGCTGGCGCAGGGGATGCGGTCGGTGTTCCTGCCGGCCGCGCTGGAGGCGAACGAGCCGGGTGGCTCGTGGCAGCTCGGCCTCGGCGCGGTCGTCCTCACGGTCTGGCTGGTGGTCGGCCTGATCGTCGCCCAGCGCGTGTTCCGCTGGACCCGCCGGGACGCGGGCTGATGAACAACCCCTGCGGTACGACGCCGGCGCCGGTGGCCCGGCGTCGTACCCCTGCCCGGACCGGACCTCGTGTCTGGATCCTGGTGTGGAGGAAGATGGTTGCCGTGGAGACCTCTTCCGGAGCCGGCCAGCCGGTGTGGACCCGGACCCTCGTCGGGTGGCACATCGTGTTCTGGGTGCTACTGGCGATGACGCTCGTACTGTCGTTCTTCGGTGATCTCGACCGGACCCGGCAGGTCGCGTTTGCCGGGGCGGTCGTGGTGCTCGGGGCGGCGTACCAGTTCATCGGTCTGCCGGCGATCGCGTCGCGGCGGGCGCTTCCGGCGTACGTGTACCGGCTGGTGCTGATCGCGTGCCTGATGGTGATGGTCGGGCTGTATCCGCAGGCGGTGTTCCTGATGTTCATCGCATCCGCGCAGATCTGGCTGCTGTGCGAGAGCGTGCGTGAGAGCGCTTGGCTCAGTCTGCTGCTGGTGATCGGTGTCGGCTCGGCTCAATTGTGGAGCGCCGGCTGGGGCTGGGACGCGCTCTGGGAGATCCTGCCGTGGATGCTGGTCAGCCTCGTGGTGAGCCTGCTGTTCGGGATCTGGATCGAGAAGGTGATCACGCAGAGCCAGCAGCGGGCGGTGCTGATCGAGCAGTTGGAGTCGGCCCGGGACGAGCTCGCCGAGGCGCACCACAGCGCCGGTGTGATGGCTGAGCGGGAGCGAATGGCGCGGGAGATCCACGACACGCTCGCGCAGGGGATGACGAGCATCGTGATGCTGGCGCAGGCGGCCGCGGTGGAGCTGCAGCGTGGCGGGACGGACGGAGCCTCGGCTCGGCTGGCCGCGATCGAGGACACCGCCCGGGAGAACCTGGCCGAGGCCCGCGCGTTGGTTGCCGCGTTCACCCCGGTTGCGTTGTCAGAGGCAACGTTGACGGAGGTGCTGCGGCGGCAGGGCGAGCGCTTCGCGGCCGAGACTGGGATCAACGTGCAGGTGTCGTTGGACCTTCCGGATGAGGAGGTCGCGGCGCTGCCGCAGGCGCAGCAGGTGGTTTTGCTGCGGTCGGCGCAGGAGGCGCTGGCGAACGTACGGAAGCACGCTCGGGCGACTCAGGTGCGGATCACGCTGGGGCTGTCTGACGGTGGGGTGTGGATCGAGATCCGGGATGACGGGTCCGGGTTCACCCCGGCCGCGGTGTCGAGTGGGTTCGGGCTGAACGCGATGCGCGGGCGGGTCGAGGAGTCGGGTGGGTCGGTGCAGGTGGAGAGCTCGCCTGGTCACGGCACCCGGATTCAGGTGTTGGTTCCTGCTGGGGAGGATGTGTGATTCGGGTTCTGGTGGTCGACGACCATCCAGTGGTGCGGTCCGGGCTGATCGGGATGCTGGCGGTGACCGACGACATCTCGGTGGTCGGCGAGGCGGGCGACGGCGCGGAGGCTTTGGCGCAGGTCGAGTCGACGAAGCCTGACGTCGTACTGATGGACCTGCGGATGCCGGGCAAGGACGGGGTGTGGGCGACGGGGTCGATCGTGGCCGGCTATCCGTCGACGCGCGTACTCGTGCTGACGACGTACGACACCGACACCGACATCCTGCACGCCGTCGAGGCGGGCGCGGCGGGGTATCTGCTGAAGGACACGCCTCATGCCGACTTGCTGGACGGGATCCGTTCGGCAGCCCGTGGTGAGACGGTCCTGGCTCCGCCTGTCGCGGCTCGGTTGATGTCGCGGTTGCGGACACCTTCGGCGCCGCCGGCTGCGCAGCCGTCACCGCGCGAACTGGAGGTCCTGGCCGCCGTGGCGCGTGGACTGAGCAACGCGGAGATCGGGCGGGAACTGTACATCGGCGAGGCGACCGTGAAGACGCATCTCCAGCGTCTCTTCGCCAAGCTGGACGTCGACGACCGCACCCACGCGGTCACCGTCGCGATCGAACGCGGTCTGCTCCCGTCCCCCGGCCGCTGATCACCGATTGAGGCTGGCGTCCTGGGACGCCGGCTGATCACCGATTGAGGCTGGCGTCCTGGGACGCCGGCTGATCACCGATTGAGGCTGGCGTCCTGGGACGGGCCGTCCAGGCGGTGACGAAGGTCCTGCTCCGCGGGACCACGGCCGACCTGCTGAGCAGCTTGCGGCGTGGGATTCGAGCCTGCCCGTAGCGCGTCGGCCAGCTCGGGATCCCGCTGTGTCGCCTGACTCTCGTTCGCCTGGTTGATGGCGTACTGGGCTGCCTCGCCCACCTGCGTCCGCTCGTCGTAGATCGTGTTCCCCGTGTCGCGCAGGCGGGTACGGGCCTGCGTCACCGTGGTTCTCAGCGATTCACTGGTCTGCTCGACGGCCTTCGAGTGCCGGGACTCGCCGATCTGCACCTGGCTGTTCTCGAAGGCCGCCGCCGACCTCCGGGCCCCTCCGAGCCCCTCCATCGTCTCCCTGACTCCGGCGTCGGCGCGAGCGGTGACGACCTTGAGCTGGTCCAGCCGGGCACGCAGGCCGGTCGACTGCTGCGAACCGGCGTACTCGGGAAGCTGGTCGAGCGCGTCGAGGTGCTTCATGGCCTGATCGAGCCGGCCCCTGCTCTGGGCCAGCCTTTCGCGGATCTCCTCGAGTCCGCGCTGACTGCTGCCGATCCGCGACGACAGCTCACCCGCGGCGACCTGCGACGTCCCGAACGTCCGGCGAACCCGCATGTCCGCGTCGCTCCACTGGTCCATGGTCTGAGGGTCCCGGGTCCGCTGGGCGACCGCCCCGATCTGCTCCGCGGCGTGCTCCGCGGCACGGACGTTCCCGGCGCTCCCGGCCAGTCTCTGGACGTCCTCCAGGTGCCGACCGATGCCCTTGTCGGCCTCTCCCAGGTCGTTGAGCACGTCGCGCATCGTCCTGTTCGTCTCGATCATCGCCTTCGCGATCAGATCGGTCCGTCCGGCGATCTCCGCCTCGTTCGCCATCAGTAGTCGTCCTTCGTCGTTCGCCCGGCTGCTGCTTTGTCCGTGGCAGATCTTCCGATCAGGGTAGACGCGGGTGAGTCCACGACCGTTCCCGCGCCCTAGCCTTCGGCAACTACCTCGTTCGGGACGGCGCCGCCGTACCGCCGGTCGCGCTGGGCGTAGAGCTCGATCGCGCGCCAGAGATCGCGGCGGTCGAAGTCGGGCCAGAGGGTGTCGAGGAAGACCATTTCGGCGTACGCGAGCTGCCAGACCAGGAAGTTCGACGTACGCTGCTCGCCCGACGACCGGACGAACAGGTCCACCTCGGGGATGTCCGGCGCATAGAGGTGCCGCGCGATCGTCTGCTCGTTGATGCGGTCCGGCTTTTGCTTGCCTGCGGCAACATCCCGCGCGATCGACTTCATCGCGTCGGCGATCTCCGCGCGGCCGCCGTAGTTCACGCAGAACTGCAGGGTGATCGTGTCGTTGTCCTTGGTCCGCTCCTGCGCGTTCTCCAGCTCGTCGATCACGCTCTTCCACAACCGCGGCCGCCGCCCGGACCACACCACCCGGACCCCCATCGCGTCCAGCTCGTCCCGCCGGCGGTGGATCACCTCGCGGTTGAACCCCATCAGGAACCGCACCTCTTCCGGCGAGCGCGCCCAGTTCTCCGTCGAGAACGCGTACGCCGAGATGTACTTCACCCCGATCTCGATCCCGCCCTTGATCACATCCAGCAGGCTCGCCTCACCCGCCTTGTGCCCCTCGGTCCGGGGCAGCCCCCGCTGCTTGGCCCACCGCCCGTTCCCATCCATCACGATCGCCACATGCCTCGGAACCAATTCACCCGGGACAGCAGGCGGCCGAGCCCCAGACGGATGCGGCTCCGGCGCAACCACGACCTTCTCCCCGACCCGTGCCTCAACCCGACCCCGACGACGACCCAATGGCGACATACGCAGCAGTCTTTCACCCCCACGAACCCGCCCTGCAGCAACCTGCAACCTGTGGATAACCCACCCGGCCGAACACCCTCCGTATGACACCCTTACACCAACCGCACACAGAACGGAGTCCCACCGCATGACGCGCCGACCGCTCACCACAGCCGTTGTCCTGCTCAGCGCCCTCACCGCGCTCACAGGATGCAACGGCTCCCCCGAAGCCGGACGGCCCAACACAAATCCCACGTCGCCGACCCCTACGCCAACACCAACCGCCCCGTCCACCCCCGCCTGGACTCCGGAGGAAGAGGCAGCTATCACCGCAGCCAAAGCCCGCTACGTCGCCGCGAGAGCAGCTGTCGACAAGACCTTGTCGACGCCGACCAAGGCCGATCGGACAGCATTGGAGAAGGCGGGTAACGGTGGCGCTTGGATGCTGACTGTCCTCCAGGATGTCATCAACTACCAGGACTACGGCTGGTATCAGACAGGGCAGACGAAGGTCACAAACACTGTTGTGACATCGGTCAAATTGAACCTTGAACAGCCCCAAGTCCGGCTGGTGAGTTGCGTCGACAGTTCAGCCATCGTCATCCGGTTCCAGAAGGACGGCAAGCCAGTTCCGCTGGGACCTGGCAACGGCAGGCGGCACAAGGTCGCCTCACAGTTGGTCTACGCCCCGCCGGCTGCCGGAGGGACCAAGATGTGGTGGCTGATGACCGACAAGGCATCAGGCACATGCTGACCCGAGCGTTGCGCGGCGTCGTCACATTGCTCGGCGCATTGGCACTCATGACTCTGGCGCTGACGGCGAATGCCGATGAGAAGCGACCGCCCAAGCCGGGGCCTGATTACGTCTGGGCCTGTGTCGGAAGCGGTCCGTACTGCATGTGGGTCCTCAAGAGCTACGTTCACAAGCCGGGCGCCAAATTGCCTACCGGCGGATCAAAACCCAAAAAGGCGGTCAAACGGGTCTGCCAGCATGGCGGTGCAGCGCAAGCATGCACCTCGACTCTTGGCAACTGGTCGAACAGTCAGCAGTGCTATATGAAGCGTGAGGCACCGCAACCGCCGTTCAGTGATCCTCGGTGGGAACGGCACACGGACGGATCCATCTGGGCTTGTCTTATGGAGCAGGGGTACGACGAGGGCCGACACCTCGTGACGAAGTGGGTCTGGCTTCCTGGGGAGCCGGACACGGTCGTGATTGATCCGGTGACGGTTGCCTACAGAGCAGTGGCGATGATGCGGTTGGCTCCGCCGCTGGTGAAGACTGCGCCGGGGGTCGGACAGATCGGTCTGGTGAATATGCCGGTGTGGCTGTGGGTGGACAAGACCGAGAACACCTGGGGGCCGATTGTGCGGACTGCAACTGTGCCGGGGTTGTCGGTTACGGCTACTGCACACGTCAAGGCAGTCAACTGGTCGCTTGGGGACGGGAGCACGATTCGGTGTGAGGGCGCGGGTACGCCGTACGACAAGGCTGTGGGGGTGAAGGACTCGCCTGATTGTGGGCATCGGTACAAGAAGACGTCCAAGGCATTGCCCAAGTGCCTGTATCCGGTGACCGCGACCGCGCAATGGGACATCACGTGGCAGAGCACTCTGGGTGACACCGGGCAGATTTCGATGACGCAGCAGGCGGCCACCCAGTTGCGGATCGGGGAAGCTGTGCCGGTGCTGGTTGATCCGGACGGCGGTTCCCAGCCGGCTGCGCCGGCTAAGGCGGCATGTTGATGCGGGTGGGCGCGCGGAGCCGTGGGATGAGATTTCAGGCGATTGCAATCCGAACATGCCAGGGCCGACTTATACACGGATCTACTTGCTGCCGCGGATGAGCGGCAGGTCTCGCCCGGTGGGCCGGCTGTAGTCGGACCTGACGGGACGCGAGGAGCTCCCGCCGCTGGTGTTCAAGGCGGTTCAGCACGTGATCGAGGCCATGCGAGGGGGAATGGCAGTCAAGATCTCGCCGTTGCGGCCCGAACCACCGATCGACGAGGCGGCCGACGCGATCGCAATGGGCCGGGACGATTTCCGTTCGTACGTTGCCGATGGGGCCGTTTCACTCCGGTCGACGGAGTACGTCGACTGGGTCCGCCTGGACGAAGTGATCGCGTGGGACAACAAGCGCCGTGAGGAGCGCGGCGCTCCAGGAACTGCTCGACGAGGAGCCCTGGGACGAACCCGGCGCCGATCAGCGGCCGTCATGACCGAGTCGGCCACCGATGGCCCGGCACAACCGGAGCGCGCTTCCTCGACGCCAACGTGATTCGTGGCTAGATGACCAACGACATTCTGCTGTCGGTGGCACACCGCGACGTCTTCTCCCCTCGGTGGTCCGAACACGTCCTCGAAGAGATGCGCCGTAACCGGCCCGAAGGAGTCTCCGAGGAGAAGATCGACCAGCGCATCGCCAGGATGAACAAGGTCTTTCCGACGGCGATGACACGCCCTCTCCCGGAGGGTCTGGAATCCCGGCCGATCCAAAGGACAAGCACGTACTCGCGGCCGCTGTGCACAGCCAGTCGGACGTCCTGGTCACCGACAACATCAAGGACTTCCACCCGCCGTCGACCGGACCGCACGCGATGCGCGTCGAGAAGCTGTCCCAGTTCCTCAATCGCAAGCTCCAAGAGGATCCCGAGCGCGTCCAGTCGGCCTTGCAGGCCATGGTCAGCCGCAACAAGCGCGAGCCTCGAACCATGTCCAGGCTCCTGGACAAGATGGCCGCCCAACCAGAGCTCCGCCCCTTCGCGCAGAACCTCAACGCGGTCGTGGCACCCGAGCAACGCGGCACCGCCGAAGTCCTCACCGCCAACCAGCGAGACACCGCGACAGCAGTAGCGGTCGACGGCGTCGCGCCACTGACCGGTGCGGCGCATGCTCCGACCAGCACACCCGAGGCTCGCAAATCGACGCAACAGAGCCAGGAGAAGGCACGGGTGCCGAGCAGGGGCAGTGATGCCGAGCGCTTGGCAAGGCTCGGACTGCCGTCGGGACTTGTCGACGCCGCCGTCAGACGGAGCTGTAGCTGAGCCGGCGGGTGGGAGATGCCGTCCGGCCGCGGTGAGCGGCGGCGCCTGCCGTGGCCGCTTGCAGGGGCCTTGTCAGCCAGTGCAGCTGCGTACTGGAGGTTGGGAGGTAGTTGGGCCGCCGGCGGGATCGACCAGCACCGGTCGCAGGTCGGTCACGCGCAGAGGAACGGACCGGCTGAAGTCCATGGGGATGTCGCCTTGCATGCCGCCGCCGGTCCAGTGGACGTTCCAGTAGGCGGTGGCGGTGATCTGGTAGGTGCCGGACTTCTCGCAGCGTGAGGTCGTCCGGTACTTGTGGCCGCAGGTTGGGGATGCCGGGATCTCCTTGAGCGATTTGCCTTCGGCCATCGCGCGGCTGAACGGCGTACCTGCGCCCTTGCAGGTCACGGTCTCGCCGCCGCCCATCGACCACTCGATGCGGTCGACTGTTCCGGTCGCCTCGATCGCAACGCCGCCGACGGCAGCGCGCTTGGTCTGCGGGCCTGTCGTCGTCGGCCCTGGATCGGTCACCCCCATCCAGACCGGTACGTTGACGATTCCTTCGTGCGTGGCGCTCTGCACGTACGGCGACAACCCGAGCTGCGGCGCGATGAAGGTCATCGTCTCCACCACCTGCTGCGCCGCAACCCGCGGATCGATGGTCTGAGTCTGCCCGGGTTCACGGATCACCGACTCGAACCTCTCAATACCCTGCGGCCGGCCATCGACGACCCCGAGGATCACCCAGCACCGATAGAACTTCGTACCCGACGGATAGCCACTAACCGGATTCACCAACGACGACGGCGCATCCTGCGGCGTCAGATAACACCCCGAAGCCGCATCAAAGAACCCATCCGCCGTCCGACAAGGCACCGCCTGCCCCTTGAAGACACACTTGGCCCCACCAGGCTTCTTCGTCCCAGGCGTCGTCTGCGTGGACTCCGAGGCCGGATCGCCGTCATCGCCCGCGGTCAGCTCACACTGACCAGTCACCCGGTTGATGACACAGTCGGGTTCCCCGGTCTCGGGAGGGTTCAGGACAGCAGCTGTCGCAGTCGACGCACTGAGAAAGAAGAAGACCGTCGACGCGGCAACGAGCTTGCGTATCAACACGTCCCGGCCTTCCTGCTCTTCGGATAGTCAGCCTTCCAAACGCCTTGGGTGCGGCGCATACGCATCTCGTCGATGGATTGGGGAGGTGTCCCCGGCGCCTTCACGCTCTTGCCGTTGGCATCGACCGCGGTCGCTTTGGAGGAGTCGACACACGCCTGGAGGGTCAGGTCGTTGATCTGGCCGCCGGCATCCGGCTCGCCGACCGTCGCCGCCTTGACCCAGACGACCTGCTGACTGCCGACGCTGTGCCACTTCTTGCCTCTGAAAGTCTCTGCCTGGTTGAGTTCGGCCGCGAGCATCACTCCGCTGGCGTGCTTCTTCAGCTCAGCGACATTCACGCCCCCGCTGGCGTAGGCGACATCGGTCGCGGCGATGAACTGGCGGTAGGCGGTGGACGCAGCCGCCACGGCGGTGTCCTCCGCTGAAGCCGTTGGTGTCGGATCGGCCGTAGCCGTCGACGGGGTGAATGGGGTTGGCGTTGGGGATGAGTTGGTGCCGCAGGCCGAGAGGGAGGCGACGGTCAGGGTGAGGACCGCTGCTGCGACGGCTCGGCTGGGCATGGGTTCCTCCGCGTCGGACCGGTTACTGAGTGTGTAACTCTGCCATACCGGCGGTTCGCGGCGTGCGGGTTATCCACAGGTTGCACCTTCCTGCGGGCTTGGGTTGGCGAGGGCGTCGTTCCGGTTGTCGGAGTACGTCGGATGGGCGCAGCGACGGGACCGGTTGAACACGGCGTTTCCGCAGGCCATGGTGTCGGGCTACGAGCATCTCGAGCCCGCCGTGCAGAACGTGGGGCACACACCCGAACCTGACCGGCGGGGGCGAGAAGTCCGCGACCGCTGTCGCACTCGAAGGGGGCGCACCAGCGGCCGGCGCTGCTCATGCGCCAACCAATGCCCCGCAGGCTCGCAACTCCATCCAGCCGGATCACGAGCGCGGGAAGAGCGCCGAACAGGAGCAGTAATCGGGCCTGTCAGGTGCCTGTGCCTGTTGTTAGGTCTAGGTGGGGTAGGGAGCGGAGTTGGTGGTCTTGGTGGTAGGTGAAGAAGGCGGCTATTAGGCCGGTGGCTTCTCGGCGGGTTCTGGGGTCGGCGCGGAGGGCGGTGGGCCAGTCGCCGGTGAGGAGGGCGGCCAGGTGGGCGACTGTGGTGGGGGCGGGCATGGCTGAGGCGGGTGGGCGGCAGGTTGAGCAGACCATGCCGCCGGAGGCGGGGTTGAAGGCTCGGTGGGGGCCTGGTTCGCCGCAGCGGGCGCAGTCGGCGAAGGAGGGGGCGTAGCCGGAGATCGCCAGGGAGCGGAGGAGGAAGGAGTCCAGGACCAGGGCGGGTTCGCGTTCGCCGGTGGACAGGACGCGGAGGGCGCCGGCCAGCAGGAGGTGCTGCTGGGTGGCGGGTTCCTTCTCCTCGACGACAAGGCGGTCGGCGGTTTCGAGCAGGACCGTGCCGGCCGTGTACCGGGCGTAGTCGCCGACGATGCCCTCGCCGTACGCCGCGATCGACTCGGCCTGCGTGACGACGTCGAGGGTGCGGCCCGTGGCCAGCTGCAGGTCGACGTGGCTGAACGGCTCCAGCCGCGCGCCGAAGCGGGACGACGTACGGCGGACTCCCTTGGCGACGGCGCGGATCTTGCCGCGGCCGCGGGTCAGCAGCGTGGCGATCCGGTCTGCCTCACCCAGCTTCTGGGTGCGCAACACGATCGCCTGATCCCGGTAGAGCGGCACGAGGTCAGTGTCTCACCCGCGACCGACATACTCCTCGAGGCTGATCGGACGGCTGCCGGTGATGTCCTCGACCGCGGTCGACACGTGGCTCAGCTCGCCGCTCGCAATGGCGGCGTACGACGTGACCCAGCCGGCGACCTCCCACGCGGGAGCGCCGTAGCACTCGCGGGAGCGGTACGCCTCGTCGAGGGTCTCGGGCTCGTAGCGGATCTTCCGCCCCCACGCCTCCGTGAGTACGGCGGCCGCCTCGGCCAGCGTGAAGGCGGCCGGACCGGTGAGGTCGTACGTCGCCCCGCTGTGCCCCGGGTCCACCAGCACCCGGGCCGCCACCGCCGCCACGTCGTCGCGCGCGACCGAGGCAGTACGACCGTCGCCGGCCGGACCCCGGATCACGCCGTCCGCACCGGCGAACCCGGGCACGAAGTCGAGATAGAGGTTGTCCCGCAGGAAAGTGAAATCGACTCCGGTGGACCGGATGTGCTGCTCGGTGTGCCAGTGGTCCCGGGCGAACGTGAACGTCGCCCCCGGCGCGGCACTCGCGAACGACGTGTACACGATCCGCGAGACCCCGGCCGCCACCGCCGCATCGACCGTTGCCTTGTGCAACGCAACCCGATCGGCCGATTCCGTTGCACTGAGCAACATCAGCACCTCGACGCCGTCCAGGGCGTCCAGCAGCGCGTCATGTTCGCCGTACGCCGCCTGCACCACCGAAGCACCGGGGAGCGACGGTGCCCGCCCGGGGTCCCGGACGACCAGCCGCTGCGGTACGCCGGAATCCGCCAACCGGCGAGCGATCCGGGAACCGAGCTGACCGGTCGAACCGGTGACGCCGATCACTTCCCCACCAGATCCATTCCACCCTGGGCGTACCGCTGCCCCGAGACCGCGTCGGCCGGGAACGCCTCGTCCAGCGCGGCCAGCTCCGCAGGTGTCAGCGAGACGTCGGCCGCACCGAGGTTCTCGGCCAGATACTTGCGCCGCTTCGTCCCCGGGATCGGCGCAACATCATTGCCCTGCGCAAGCAACCACGCCAGCGCCAGCTGGCCGGGCGTGACGCCCTTCGCGGCAGCCAACGACTGGACCTGGGCGACCAGGTCCAGGTTGCGCTGGAAGTTCTCCCCGGTGAACCGCGGCAGCCCGCGCCGCATGTCGTCCGGCTCGAAGTCGTCGGGCGACTTGAGCTGCCCGGTGAGGAATCCGCGGCCCAGCGGGCTGAACGGCACGAACCCGATCCCGAGCTCCCGCAGCGTCGGCAGTACGACGGTCTCCGGGTCGCGCGTCCACAGCGACCACTCGCTCTGTACGGCGCTGATCGGGTGCACCGCGTGCGCGACCCGGACCGTGTCGCCGTTCACCTCGGACAGGCCGAGGTACCGCACCTTGCCCGCCTCGACCATAGAAGCCATCGCGCCGACGGTCTCCTCGATCGGCACCTGCGGGTCCCGGCGATGCAGATACCACAGGTCGATGTGGTCCACGCCCAGCCGGCGCAGAGAGGCATCGATAGCCTCCCGCGCATACGAAGGCGATCCGTCGACGACCGACGGCACCGCAGTGGCACTCGCCGGCCGCTTGAAACCGAACTTCGTCGCGAGCACCACCTGGTCGCGGCGGCCGGCCAGGGCGCGGCCGACGAGTTCCTCGTTCGCGCCGTCGCCGTACACGTCGGCGGTGTCGATGAAGGTGCAGCCCGCGTCGATGGCCGCATGCAGGGTGGCGACGGACTCGGTCTCGTCCGAGGTCACGCCGTAGGACTGGGACATCCCCATGCAGCCGAGGCCGAGGCAGGAGACGGTCAGGTCACCGAGCTGGGATTCACGCATGCCCCGAACCTACCGCCGGGACCCGTTGCGCTGGGCAACACCCTCCGGATGATCACCGTCCGTGACACCGGCATTGCTGCCTAGACAACAACTCTGTGACATTTCGCCACGGCTCGCCACCGTGACCACGCCATTCCGTATGTTCAGGCGGGGCGGCGACACACTGGGGGTGGCTGGACGGATGTTCGTACGACAGGCGCTGCGGTACCGGTGGTCCCAGGCGCTGGTGCTGGCCGGCATCAGCCTGCTGATCGGGACCTGCGCGGTGTTCGGGCCGTGGTTCGCCCGCGCCGTCCAGCAGACCGTGATGACCGAGACCCTGTCCGGGCAGCGCCTGTCGGCCGCGTGGCAGCTCGAGACCAGTCCGGCGCGGAGCTCCTCGACGAACCCCCAGCCCGAGGACCTGACGAAGTTGGTCCCCGCCGACATCGGGCCGCTCTTCACCAAGCCCGTGCTGGGCATTCACAGCGACGTCAACTGGCGCGACGCGCCAGAGCCGATCGTCAGCCGGCTGCTGTGGCGGGACGGGTACTGCGCCGAGATCGTCGTGGTCGCTGGCCGGTGCCCGAGTGGACCGAACGAAGTGATCGTCTCGACGGTCGACGAGAAGACCTGGGGTCTCGAGCCTGGCAAGACCCTCCCGGTGGTCCCGGAGACCTCAGACGTCGGCGGCACCCTCAAGGTCGTCGGCCTGTACCGCCCGAAGGACAGCGAGGCGGACTACTGGTTCGGTCGCCCACCCGTCGGTCACTCCCATCCCCCGATCGACAAGCAGCCGGGTGAGTCCGACTATCTGCTGACCGACCGTACGACGTTCGCCGGCAACACCTGGAGTCAGCACACGACCCTGGACACCAGGCCGGCGCCGGGAGTGGCAAGGCTCGACGACCTGGACCGCCTCGAAGCGGCATCGTCCGCGGTCAAGGTCAAAGCCACCGAACTCGGTGCGGAGAACACCTCAGGCCTGCAGGGCGTGCTCGAGCGGATCCGGAACGAGCGCGCACAGGCCGCCACGATCATCCCGCTGGTGATGGTGCAGGTCGCTCTGTTCGGACTGGTCGTCCTCGCCCTGGCCCTCGCTGTGGTGGTCGACCAGCGGCGGCCGGAGATCGCGGTCGCCCGCCTTCGCGGATCCACTGCCCGCCGGACCGGCCGATCGTTGTCCGTGGAGCTCGGCCTGCCAGTGCTCATGGGAACACTCGCCGGCGCACCGGTCGGCTTCGCGCTCCTACTGATCGTCCGGGCGACTTGGCTGCACCATGGCTCCCCTATCGAGCTCCCTTGGACTGTCCCGGTTGCGCTGCTCGCGGTTGCGGTCGTCGCCCTCGGTGTCGTGGTGCTCCAGGTGCGCGGCGTCGTACGGCAGCAGATCTCCGCCCTGCTGCGGCGAGTGGCGCCACACCGCCGGGGCCGGACGCTGGGCATGGTCGACCTGGCGATCATCGTGCTCGCTATCGCGGGGCTCGTGTCCGGGTTGACCGGTTCGGGCCGGGGTCCGCTGCCTGTGCTCGCGCCGGCGCTGCTGGCCCTCGCCGTCGGGCTCACCTTCGCCCACCTGCTCCTCCCGATCGCGGGCCTCATCAGCCGGCGAGCCTTGCGCCGGGGACGCCTGGGCCTGGCATTAGGAGCGCTGCAGATCTCCCGCAGGCCTGCCGTCACGCGCATCGTCGCAGCGGTCGCGGTGGCCGCCGCGTTGGTCGTGTTCGCCGGCCAGGCCGCATCGGTCGGCCAACACAACCGGGAGTTCCGCGCCGGCTACGAGACCGGCGCCGAGGGGGTGCTGCGGGTGAATGCCGGCTACCTGAGCAAGTTCACCCAGGCGATCGACAAGATCGACCCGGACCGCCACTGGCTCACGCCGGTCGTGGTCACGCGCCCACCGTCGCCCGACTCGCTGCAGACGATGATGATCGAACCGGACAGCTTCCAGCGGATCGCGTACCGCGGCGACCGGCTCACCGACGCCGAAGGGTTCCGCAAGCTGTCGGCGCCGAACGTCCCGCCGATCGAGTTCCGCAGTACCCAGCTGACGATCACGGCCTCGACCGGAACGATGACGCCGGTACAGCCGAAAACAGTCAACAACGGCCAGCAGCCGGTGCCGCAACCCGCCGCGAGGTCCATCCGCGTGGTCGCGAACGTCGTCAACCTGAGCACCGGCGCACGCAACCTCCTCACCTTCCCGCGACTGCCGCTGGGTCGGCAGGCTGAGTTGGAGGCCAAGATCGACTGCCGGGACGGATGCCAACTCCTCCGGCTCGGGATCAGCCGCGACCTCGACGACCAGGCGGGGATCCGCGGCGACGTACAGATCGAGAAGCTGTCCAGCGACGACCACCCGTCCATCGCGCTCGGTCAGCCCGAGGACTGGCAGCCCGTCAAGCAACCCGACTCCAGCCAGGACTCGATCGAAGCCGTGTCCGGCGGTGCGCTCACCCTGGCGGTGACGAACCTGGGCGGCGACCAACTCCTGCAGTACGCGTCCGTGCCGCCGGTGACCCCCGCGCTGGTGACGCCGGACTATCGGTACGACGCCTCGGCAACGACGCCCGGCTTCGACGGCGCACCGATCGCGCTGGCCAAGCTCGACCGGCTCGACGGACCGGTCAACCGGTTCCCGCTCCGCACCGCCGTCGTCGACCTCGAGACGGTACGGCGCCTCGCCGGGACCGTGGACGAAGCCTCGACGGAGTTCGAGCTGTGGCTGAATGCCGACGGTTTGGCGAAGGTCGACACGATCGTCGATCAGCTCCGCGCGGACGGGTTCGCACCAGAGCTGATCGATCGCCGGACCGACCGGACCGCGTCGTACGGGCGGTCTGCGAGTGCACTGGCGCTGCAGCTGACCCCTGTGGTCGGGATAGCGGGTTGGGCGCTGGCAATCGTCGTACTGCTGCTCACAGTGGTGACGTCGTGGCGGTCGCGGGCTCAGGACTACGCGAGCCTGCGGATCACCGGCGTACCGGCCAGCACCACTGGGCGAGCTGCTCGGTGGGAGCAGACCGGTCCGGTGGCACTGGCTGTGCTGCTGGGGTCGGTGTGTGGTGTGGTCGGGGCGCAGATCGCGTTGCCGTTGATACCGCTGTTCGCTGACACCGGTGGGCCGATACCGCTGGAGCTCAATACCAACTGGCCGGTCGCACTGCTGCTCTGGCTCGCAGGTACGGCGGTACTCGCGACAGTGACGCTCTTGCTGGGGACCGGGGTCAACAGGCGCGCCGGGTTCGCCCGCATCCGGGAGGACCTCACATGACAGTGTCATTGCCGCGCCTCCGGCGCCGCGGGTCATGGGGCTGTTACTCCCGGCCTTCCCTCGTCGCTCCAGTCGCTTCGCTCCCTCCGCTCCTCAGTCCAGGGCGGGAGGCCCCATGACC
>NZ_JBEZYF010000105.1:0-20922 GCF_040638415.1 Kribbella sp. NPDC026596
ACTGGAACTCCATCCATCGGGGGGCGCGCGCGATTGACGTCGGGCACTGTCGGCGATACTTGGCGGCGCTCTACTCGCCCGAGTGGTCGGAGCAGCTTCGGTCGCTCTATGAGTCGATCGCCGGGGTGACTCTCGATCCGTGGTGGGACCTGTATGCCCTGCTGCATTATGACGATAGCGGGCCGAAGTGGATCCGTGGTCAGGTCGCTGGGCGCCGTCGCGTCGATGTGCCCGGCATGACTTCCCGGGTCGAGGTCGTTGTCGAGACGGCGCTACGGCGCCTCGGATAACTGCGGGTTCCCTGCTGGTCGCTCTTCCGGTTCTGGCATGCCGCACAGACCCCTGCACGAAGGCCGGTCGCACTCACATCAATCACCGGCTAATAACGAGATACCACACTAGATCGTGGGCGCGTGGCGACGCCGGTACAGCCACATGCCGCCAAAGGCGAGGCTGGCGCCACCTAATGCGGAGGCACCGGCCTGGAGGGCCTCGGCTCCGGCGTCGTCCACCGACGCGTCGGTCGGATCTGCCGGCAACGTTGGCACGTCGAGCTTGTACTCCGGGTAGTTGGGCTCCGGGTTCGTCATGTTCCCATGGTGCTGCGGGTCGTAGTTCGGGTAGTTGGGCTCTGGGGTCGTGTTTCCATGCTGCGGCTCCGGGGCCTCTCGTGCCGACGCATCGGTCGCCGCGATGCTCGCAGCGCTCAACGCAAGTGCGGCTATGGCGACGGCTGAATACTTGCGGTTCATGATTCCTCCTCTTCGAGTGGTTGCGGCGTACGGTTTCAGGCGGGGTGTGGCGCCGCGTGGTCGCGGCGTCGCTGGACGCCGAGGGTGATGCCCAGCCCGGCTCCGCCGAGGGCGATGCCGCCGAGCGCACCGAGCGCGACCGAGGTCGTGTCCAGTCCGCTGTCCTGCTCGACAGGGCTGACCTCGTACTGCGGGTCGTAGTTCGGGTAGGTGGGAGGTCCCGGGTTCGGCACAGTCGCCGGTGGCTCCGGCGGGACGTAGGGATCCTGCATGCTGCTGGCGGTCGCCGGCGCGGCGGTCGCCATGAGGGCGAGCAGGATGCCGGCGCCGCTCGCCGTCAGCGCGGCCAGACCTTTCCTCCGGGCCGGGGATGTGGGTTTCGCTGCGTGTGCGGACATGATTCGTGTACTCCTGTCCTCGAGTCCGGCGGGACCGCTCGCTGCGGTCCGGGTACGCCGGTCGCTCGGTGTTCCTGTTGTCGCGCAAGGCGGTATCGCGTCGGTTGGGGTGCGGTATCACGGCGGTATCGCTGCCGTTGACGGGCTGGTTCGGGGGGCCGAGAGTCGAGGGGTGGGTATCTCAGTTCTCGGCCCGCTCACGATCGAGGGGGACCAGAAGGCGCTCGGACGACGCGACCGGGTCGTGCTTGCAGCACTCGCCGTGCACCCCGGAGACGTGGTCAGCGCCGAGGAACTGGCCGACGTGGTGTGGGGGGAGCAGGTACCTGCCTCTTGGCCGAAGGTGGTGCAGGGCTGTGTAGTCCGGCTCCGCAAAGTTCTCGGTGTCCACGCGATCGAGACCTTGCCGCTGGGCTACCGCCTCGCCGTACCGCTGGACGAGATCGACGCGCAGCGGTTCGAGCGCGCGGTCGGCCGTGCTCGCGAACTGCTGGCGGCCGGGGACGCTGAGCGGTCCGCTTTGGTTCTCGCGGATGCGTTGACGCTGTGGCGGGGTCGCCCTCTCACCGATCTGGACGGGTGGGACGTTGGCCGGATCGAGGCGGGGCGGCTGGAGGAGTTGCGGCGCGCGGCGGAGGAGCTGTACGTCGAGGCGGCGTTGCGGTCGGGGCAACACGACAAGGTCATGGCCAAGGCGCAAGGTTTCGTGGCCGAGGCCCCGCTGCGCGAACGCCGCTGGGTTCTGCTGGCGACGGCGCAGTATCAGGCCGGCCGTCAGGGCGAGGCGCTGCGGACCATCCAGCGGCTGCGTAGCGTGCTGGATCGTGAGCTCGGCTTGGACCCGAGCCCGGACATCGATGTGCTGGAGCAGGCGATCCTGCGCCAGGACCCGTCATTGGTGGTGGAGAGCGCGCTGCCGGAGCCAAGTCCGGACTGCCCGTATCTCGGCCTCAAGTCGTACGACGTGGACGACGCGGACGGCTTCTTCGGCCGGGATTCCGATGTCGCGGCGTGCCTGCGCAAGCTGTCCGAGAGCTCGGCGCTGGCGGTGGTTGGCCCGTCCGGTTGTGGCAAGTCCTCGCTGGTGCGGGCAGGGGTCGCGCCTGCTTTGCGGCGGGATGGGACCCGCGTCGTGGTGATGACGCCTGGGACGCATCCGGTCGCCGCGCTGGCCGATGCGATGCCGGCCAAGGGCGCGCCGCCGGCGCTCGTCGTCGATCAGTGCGAGGAGGTGTTCTCGCTGTGTCAGAACACCGCCGAGCGCGACACATTTCTGACCGCGCTGAGCGCCCACCAGGCCGTGGCGCCGCTGATCTTGTCGTTCCGCGCCGATCGGCTGGCCGACATCTCCTCCCATTCCGGATTCGCCCGCATCGTGGAGCAGGGTTTGTATCTGCTCGCCGGCATGACCGAGACCGACCTACGGGCAGCGATCGAACATCCGGCCCGACTGGCCTCACTGGTCGTCGAGCCAGGTCTGGTCGACCTGCTGGTCAACGACGTCGCCGACCAGCCGGGCGCACTTCCGCTGATGTCGCACGCACTGGCCGAGACATGGCAACGGCGTGAAGGCCGCACTCTGACGGTGGCGGGATACCACGCCTCGGGCGGGATCCGGGGTGCGGTCGCCCAATCCGCCGAGGAGATCTACGGGCGAATCCCGGCAGAGCAGCGCACTGTACTGCGCGACCTGATGCTGCGCCTGATCACACCTGGCCCGGAGGGTGAGCCGATCCGCAGCCGGCTGCCACGGCGGCTGGTTGTCACCGGGCCTGAGAACGACGCGATGATCGATCTGCTCGTTGGCTCCCGGCTGGTCACCAGCGACGCTGGTGTGGTCGAGCTCGCCCACGAGTCGCTGGTCCGAGCCTGGCCACGACTACGCGGGTGGCTCGACGAGGACCTCGAAGGTCAGCAGATCCTGCACCATCTCGCCACCATGGCCGACTCCTGGGACACGCTCGGCCGCCCCGACAGCGAGCTCTACCGCGGCGTCCGCCTCGCCGAGGCGCTGGACTGGCAAGAGCGTACGACGCTTGCCCTGACAGCGACCGAACAAGACTTCCTTGCCGAGAGCAAGCGACTGTCGGAGGCCGAGCTCCGCGCCGCCGAAAGCCAGGCCCGGCACCAGGTCCGCGTCAACCGCCGCCTCCGCGCCGCTCTGAGCGCCGCGGCCCTCCTGCTCGTCGGCGCACTGATCGCCGGCGTCGTCGCCGTCCGCCAGGCCGAACGCGCTGAACGGACGGCGACCAGCGAGCTCGCGCGCCGGGTCGGGGCACGCGCACAGCTGACCAAGGGCATCAGCCACTCGCTGCTGCTCGCCGCGCAAGGCGCCAGGCTGCACGACTCCCCTGAGACCCGGGCAAACCTCGTGGCGGCGATCGACAAACACCCCAAGTTGGTCAGATCGTTCCCTGCCCCAAGCGGGTCTGTGAACACCATCTCGGTGTCTCCCGACGGAATCCGGATCGCTGCCAGTGGCGACCGGGCGGCCTTCGACCTGTTCGACCCCGGTACGGGTCGGGTAACCGACTCATACTCGTTCGCACCGCAGGGCGTCGCGCCTTCGCTCAGCCTTGTACTCTACAGTCCGGACGGCCGGTACCTAGCGGCCACCGCCAGCCCTTCGATGATTCGGCTGCTCGACGCCGAGACCCTCGACCCGCTACCCCTCGCCGTCCCGCCGCGCACCGGCCCGTACCTCAACATCGCCTTCAGCGCCGACTCACGGTATCTCGCTGCCGGCGTCATGGCGGTGCCCGGACAGCCTGACAGGGGGGTGCGGCTGCTCGTGTGGGACCTCGGCTCGGCCGGCAGAGCGCCGCGCGAAGTGGCCGTCCCGCGTGGGGACCAGGGCATCGCACTCAGCCCAGATGGCCAAACCATTTACAGCGGGTCGCCACTCACCGCTTACGATGTGGCCACGGGCAAGCGAAAGTGGCAGCGCCCCGACCTCCGAGGCTCGCTCAACACTGGCATCAGCACGCGAGGCGACCTGCTGGCGCTCCAACTGTCGAACCAGGACGGGACGTACAGCACAGGTCTGGTCGACGCGCACGCCGGCAAGACCGTCAAGTTGCTGCGCGGGCACGCGGGTCCGCCCGGCCGCCTAGCCTTCTCCGGTGACGGCACGCTGCTGGGCTCGGCTTCGCAAGACGGGGAGATCATCGTCTGGGATGTGGCCACCGGCACGCCCCGCGACCGCATCAAGACGTCGAAAGCGTCGTCGGCCGTCGGCTTCAGTCCCGACGGCCAGACGCTGTACACCGGCGGCAACGAGGGCGTCATCCGCGTCTACGACCTGTCCGGGCACCGGACATACGTTCACCGGACGCACGCCGTGCCCGCGCGTGACTACCTGCACGTACTTGCCTCCGACGACGGAAGGACGACGGCCTACCTGTGGCGCTACGGCAAGGACTCCTGGGTGAGCTTCGCGGACACGACGACCGGCGCCACCACCAGACCCGCGCGTCTCGGCCTCCAGCTGGGAGAGAAAACATCGACGGCATCGTGGTGGTCCGCAACGTGGCAACCGAACGGCCGGCACCTCGCCATCAACGATATCGACGAGATCGCAGTTGTGGACTCCCAGACCGGCACGGTGCGCAAGGAGAACCTGGGCCTGCACATCTTCTCGATGACCTACGTCGAACACGGCGACCGGCTCGCCGTCGGCGACTCGCTCGGCTACCTTCGGTTCTTCGACGCGGAGACGCTGCTGCCCAGCGAAACGGTCCCAGGGCTGGCCATTCTTGCTGCGGGGTCACCGGACGGTGAGACCGCGGTGCTTTTCATCATCTCCAAGACCAACTCCGACGAGCACTGGCAGACCATCCATACTGCCACCGGCACGGTGATCTCGGAGGGCGATCTGCATGGGCTGAACGTCAACGACGCGACGTATTCACCCGACGGTCGCCTTATCGCGGTCATCGGGCTCAACGGTGAGGTGCTCACCATCGATGCGCAGTCGAGACAGGTCAGACGCGCGCCGACTTCCGGACACAACGGTGCAGGCCTGTCCGTCCGCTTCTCACCCGACGGCTCACACCTGGTGTCGGGCGCCACGGACGGCACCGTCAGCCTCTGGGACGCGCACACACTCGACCTCCTCGGCACCGTCACGATATTCAGCGGAGCCGGGCCGGTCGCCGTTTCGCCAGCCTTTGCTGAGGGCAACGATATTGTGACCATCGCCGCGTACGATGGACAGACGTACCGCTGGGACACGCGCCTCGATCAAGCCATCGCCTACGCCTGCACAATGGCGGGTCGCAACCTCACCCGCGAGGAGTGGACCCAGGCGTTCGCCGACCGCCCGTATGAGAAGACCTGCCCCTGATCTCGGCTGCCCCGGACCACACGCCTGGGGATACGACGATGCACGACGCCTTTCTCAGAGGGTGGTTGGTGGGCCGGCGGTGATTCGGGTGCGGACGTCGTGCATGCGTTCGGGGGAGTGGTGGGGCATTTGCCAGCGGGTTTCCAGCCACCAGGTGGCGCCTGCTTCTGACCAGGGTTTGATGAGGGTGGCGGCAGCGGTTGGGTTGTCGGCGGGGGTTTCGCCTTCGGCGATGATGTCGAGGGTGGGGGAGGCGCCGTGGTCGGTGAGCCAGGTGCGGAGGTTGCGGAGTTCGGTGGGGGAGTCTTGGTCGGGCGGGTATTGGGGGAGTACGCCGTCGACGCGCAGTACTCGGCGCATTGACTTGGGTCTTGGCCAGGCGGCTACTACCCAGATCGGGATGTGCTCTTGGACCGGGCGTCCTACCTGGGCTAGGTCGTCGCGGGCGCACGTGTAGTTGTAGTGCTCGCCGTGATAGGTGGAGCGGCCGGCCCAGAGTTCGCGGATGAGGTCGATGCCCTCGTCCATCATGGCTGCTCGGGTGCGGAGGTCGAGCTCCTCGCCGGTGAGTGGGAGGTCGGTCTCGACGGCGCCGAGGCCGATCGCCAGGGTTGCTCGGCCGGAGGAGATCTGGTCCAGGGTCGCGACCTGGCTCGCTACCTTCCACGGTCGGCGCCAGGGGAGCGGGGTCAGCATCGTGCCCAGGCGGATCCGGTTGGTCCGGGCGGCGATGGCGGACAGCAAGCTCCACGCGTCGACGCCGTACGCCGCCTCCCAGACGAACACGCCGTCCCAGCCGGCCTCCTCGGCGAGCACCGCCTGCTCGAGCTGCTCGACCGCCGTTCCACCCGGAAGAATCACGCCGAATCTCATGTCACCTTCCTACCCACTCCCACCGACAGAACAGCACCCACCTTGAGGTCGGAGCGGTGGTTGGGCGAGGGTCCGCCCGACGGGGGAAGTCGCCGCGTGGGAGGGGCGGTCGTTGGGGTGAGGGCTCGCCCGACCAGGTGGGGGAAGTTGCCGCGCGAGAGGCGGGTGGTTGGGGGGAGGGTCCGCCTGGCCTGGTTGGGGGAAGTTGTCGCGTGGGAGGAGTGGTGGCTGGGGTGGGGGTTCGCCCGGGGAAGTCGCGGCTTCGGGCGACGGCTCGGCGTACCTTCGAGTGGAGGAGGGGCGATGGGTGTTGACGTGTTGACGGAGGTTGTGATTGATCGGCCGGTGGTGGTTGTGGCCGAGTATGTGACGGATCCGTCCCATGCGCCGGAGTGGTACGCGAACATCGAGTCGGTCCGCTGGCGGGGTGAGTTGCCGGTGGTGGTCGGGGCGCAGATGGAGTTTGTTGCACGGTTTCTGGGGCGGCGGCTCGTCTATACCTATGAGGTCACCGAGTTGAATGCGCATCATCGGCTGGTGATGCGGACCGCGCAAGGGCCGTTCCCGATGGAGACCACCTACGAGTGGGCGCCGATTGTCGGCGCGGCGACGCGGATGACTCTGCGCAATCGTGGCGAGCCGTCAGGTTTGGCTGGGATGGCCGCGCCGCTGGTGTCGGCCGCGGTGCGGCGCGCCAACGCCAAGGATCTGGCCACGCTCAAGACGTTGCTCGAATCCCGCTGAGCGGGCTAGGCATGCGGAGCGATGAGGTCGAGGAGATGCTGGTGGGTTTCGGAGTCGGCGGCGGCGACGAGGCCGGGGTTGGTGTGGAGAGGGTTGCCGTGGAAGTCGCTGACGGTGGCGCCGGCCGCTCGGCAGAGGATGGTGCCGGCCGTGAAGTGAACGCTATCGCGGAGGCTGCCGTCGGTGATGTACGCCGCTTGGCGCCCGACAGCGACCCAGGCGAGCGCAAGGGTGGTGGACGAGACCCGGAGCGCGAAGGCCTCCCGGATCTTCTCGTCCGTTAGCAGTTGGGCGCCGAGAAACTCCGTGCCGGGCGGTCCGTCGATGTCGATGTTCACCATCCGCGAGGTCGCGGACGGGACGACTGCGGTGTCGACACCGTCGCGGCGGATGGCGACCGTGGTTCCGTCGGTCCAGAAGATCTCGCCGGTGAGTGGTTGAGCGACCGCGGCGACGTCCCCGGTCGGACTTTGCAGCGCGACATTCACGGAGAACAAGGGGTTCTGGGCCGCGAAGTTGAGGGTGCCGCAGAGCGGGTCCACCAACCAGGTGCGAGCCGCCTCACCACTGGCGCCGTACTCCTCGCCGATCACGGCGTCGTCGGGACGCTCGCCCTGGATGACGGCGAGGATCGCGCGTTCGGCCTCCAGGTCCGCCTCGGTGGCGAAATCGGTCGCCGACTTCGCGTACCGCTCCAGCACGCCACCGAAACGATCCCGGACCACAGCGGCGCCGGCCTCGGCTGCCGCGATCGCCACCTCGACATCACGCAGTTCGCTCATACGGCCATCCAACCTCACGCGGTACGCCGAAGTCACCGGCGACCCGGCCGCGATGGTGGACCTTGCCGTCGACAACGTCCTGGCTATCCTCGACGGGAATCCCCGATCCCCGTGGCGGTGACTGTATGAAGGTCGACGGTCTCTTCGACATCTCCGGACGTACGGCGCTCGTCACCGGATCCAGCCGGGGGATCGGCCGGGCGCTGGCCGAGGGGCGCCGCTGACCGAGTTCACCGACGAGGACTGGCACCGGCTGATCGACACCAATCTCACCAGCGCGTTCCTGATGGGCCGCGAAGTAGCCCGCCGGATGGTTCCGCGCGGGCACGGGAAGATCATCAACATCTGCTCGGTGCAGAGTGAGACCGTGCGCCCGGGCATCGCGCCGTACGCCGCGACCAAGGGCGCAACAAGGCGCTGGTTGCAGACGAGGAGTTCAGCGCGTGGGTCCGCAAGCGCACGCCGGCCGGTCGGTGGGGACAGCTCGAGGACCTGATCGGCGCGCTGATCTTCCTGTCCGCGCCGGCGTCCGACTTCGTCAACGGCCAGGTGCTGTACGTCGACGGCGGCATGCTCTCCGTGCTCTGACGAGAGTGCGCGCGGGCCGCCGTCGGGGGGCTGGTCGGTGGGGGACTAGCGGCGGTAGACGGCGGTTAGGTTGCCGTCGGGGTCTACGGACTTGAGGATGGCGCCGGTGATCTCGGCGAGTTGGGAGATCTGTTCGGGGGTGAGGACGTCGATGACGTGTTCGCGGACGGTGGCTACGTGGCCGGGGGCGGTGGCGCGGATCTTCTTCCAGCCGGTCGGGGTGAGGCGGGCGTTGGTGGCGCGGGCGTCCTCGGGGCAGGGGAAGCGTTCGATCAGGTCGCGGTCCTCCAGGCGCTTCACGACGTGCGACAACCGGGGGAGGGTTGCGTTCGTCTGCTGGGCGAGCGCGGTCATCCGCAGGGTGCGCTTCGGCGCCTCGGAGAGCATCGCCATCACGTAGTACTCATAGTGCGTGAGCCCCGCGTCCCGCCGCAGTTGGGTGTCGAGGACGCCGGGCAGGAGCTCGAGTACGGCGGCCAGCCGCACCCAAGCAGTCATCTGGCCGTCGTCCAGCCATCGCGTCGTCATGCCGACCATTCTGCCAGCACCAGATGGTTGTAGCTACAACCATCTGGTGCTATCGTGATGGTTGAAGGTACAACTATTCGAGCTCAGGAGAGAGTCATGACGCACGTCAGCATCATCGGCAAGGGCAACATGGGCCAGGCGATCTCGGCCGTCGTGGAGCAGGGTGGCAGCACCGTCGAGCTGTTCGACTCCGGTGACTCCGCCCGCCCGGTCACCGGCGACCTGGTCGTACTCGCGGTGCCGTATCCGGCGCTCGCCCAGGTGCTCGCCGAGCGCGCCGACCAGCTGGCCGGCAAGGTCGTGGTCGACATCACGAACCCGCTGAACTTCGAGACCTTCGACTCCCTGGTCGTCCCCGCCGACGGTTCGGCCGCCGCCGAGCTCGCCGAGAAGCTGCCCGAGTCCAAGGTGCTCAAGGCCTTCAACACCACCTTCGCCGCCACCGTCGCGACCGGACAGGCCGGCGAGGTGCCGACCACGGTCCTGATCGCCGGTGACGACGCCGAAGCCAAGGACCTGCTGGCCGCCGTCGTCAGCAAGGGCGGCCTGCGCGCCGTCGACGCCGGACCGCTGAAGCGCGCCCGTGAGCTCGAGGCCCTCGGCTTCCTGCAGCTCACCCTCGCCGTCGGCGAGAAGGTTGCCTGGACCGGCGGTTTCGGCCTGGTCTGAGCAGCACAACGTCTGAAGCAGGACAACGTCTGAAGCAGTACGACGTCTGAGCTGTACAACGTTGACCCGGGAACCCGTTGTATTAGGCGGGCCTCCCGGGTCTCCGTAGGTTATGGAGAATCTCTTTCGCTTGATGCTTCTGCGGCCCGCGGTCGGACAGGACCCCGAGCAGCCGTCGATCGAACTCGAGCAGGAGTCCGGGTATCAGGACGCTCTGCGGGCAGTCGTGGCATCCGGGGGTGGGCGCCAGGGAATCGAAGCGGTGTCGGCCGAGTTCGCCGGCTCCGACGACTTCGTACCGGGGATCGGCGACACGCCACTCGGCCGCCGGCTCGACGAGCTCGCGGACGGGATCGACGCACTCGAAGCCACCGGTGACGTGTCGTGGGAGGAGATCGCCAACGCGATCGAGGACCAGTTCGGCAGCTCCGCGGCTGACATGGTGGACGGCGACGCGTACAAGGAGACCGTACGGCGCCTGCGGGACAGTCTGATCGCGATCAAGGTGCTGCAGCAGCTGCACAGCCGCCCGATCGAGCGGCTCACCAGGCAGCTGCGCACCGCCGAACTGATCGCGGATGTCGCGGCCGAGCACACCCCGGGTATGACCGCCCGCCGCCGGCGCCGTTCGCTGCGACTCCCGGTCGAGCTCGAGCTGAAGTCCCGGCTGTCGACCAGCGACGCGCAGAAGGAGCTGGAGGAACAGCGGCAGAAACTCCTCGACGACCGCCGCAAGCGCGTCGATGAGCTACTCACCGAACACGAGGCGCTGCGTGGCGCGGTCTCCGAACTGGCAGGGCTCGAATCCATCCACTTCCGCGCCACCGAGCTCGTCGCGAGCGAACACACCACCGCGCCGGATGTGACGGTCCTGACGAATGCGGTGAGCAGCGCGGCGACGTACACCCAAGTGCTCCGCGCGCAGCACCTGAAGGGCCAGGTGGGCCGCGAGGGGGAAAATGGAGGCGAGCCCGATGAGAGAGCTGGGGCGCTGCAGATCAGCACACCGTACGCCGAACTCGCGCAGACTCTCGTGGCAGCACCGGATGTGGTGCTGTCCGCTCGCGCGGGGTTCACGCCGGTCGCACTCGCCGAGCTTGGGTTCGTGCTCAAGCCTACCGCGGCCGACCGGCTGTCGAAGACGACGCAGGCCGTACTGAAGAAGCGCGGCGTCGACCTCGGTACGACGCCACTGGACAAGATCACCCAGCGGCTGCAGGCCGACCTGGCGACGACCGTGAGCGAGCTCGAGCTCGTCGCCGGGCATCCCGAGAAGCGCTCGTTCGTCCGGTTCGGCGACGCACTGATCTCCGTCACGACGCCCGTCACCACCGGGTGGGGTGTGCTCGGAACCGGCGGGGTCCTCGGCTTCCCGCCGTTGCCGATGAGCGGAAGCGTGCCGCAGACCAAGGGTGCCGTGGCGCCGGCCGGGGTCGCGGATCTGTTGCTGGTCAAGCAGCAGCTGACCGGCTACGAGGCCGTCGACGTCGCGCATATCGAGAACGTGCTCAAGGGTGAGCTGAAGTCGCGTGAGCACACGCGCCGCGAGGAGAGCGAGACGATCACGGTCTTCGAGACCGAGACGAGCACGACCGACGAGCACGAGCTGGAGACGACCGACCGGTTCGAGATGACCCGAGAGGCGAGCGAGACGATCAAGGAGGACGTCGCGCTCAAGGCCGGCCTGAGCATCTCCGGTAGCTACGGCCCGACCGTCGAGTTCGCCGCCAGCGCGGAGGGTTCGTTCTCCCGCTCCAAGGAAGAGGCGACCAAGTCGGCGACGACGTTCTCCCAGGACGTGACCGAGCGGACCTCGCGCAAGATCGCCCAGCGCGTGCTGAACCGTACGACGATCCGCGCCCTGACCGAGACCATCGAGAAGAACGTCCACACGCTCGACAACACGACCGGCGCCGGGCACATCTCCGGCGTCTACCAGTGGGTGAACAAGGTCTACCAGGCCCAGATGTTCAACTACGGCCTGCGGATGATGTTCGACTTCATGGTCCCCGAGCCCGCGGCGTTCCTGATCGCGGCGATGGAGTCGGCGCAGAACAGCGCACTCACGCTGACCAAGCCGCCGGACTTCACGCTCACCCCGGCCCAGCTGACCGAGAGCAACTACGCGTACTGGGTCAAGGTCTGCGGAGCCACCGACGTCGCGCCGCCGCCGGAGCTCTTCCGCACCAAGTCCGCCGACTTCAAGGGCGGTGGCGGGGACAGCAAGACCAACTACAACCACTCCGCCCAGATCACCATCGACGACGGCTACCGCGCGGTGTTCGGCAGCGTCGGCATGGTCTGCAACATCTGGGAGGCCGACTTCAGCGTGGACGTCGTCCTCGGGCGCCGGACCCAGCGGATGGGCAACGGCCAGTGGCTGTTCACGACGCCGCTGGACGACGAGCGCGACTCGATCCCGCTCGCGATCGACAGCTTCCACGTCTCGCAGGTCGCGGTCGCGATCGAGGTGAAGTGCCAGCGGACCGACCGGGCGCTGGACAAGTGGCGGCTCGAGACCTACGCGAAACTGCTTGCCGCGCACAACGCGCAGGTGTCGGACTACGAGGAGAAGCTCGCCCAGCTCAAGCTCCAGGCCGGCGTGGCGATCCGCGGCCGCAACCCGGGGACGAACCAGATCACGATCCGCCGGGAGCTGCAGAAGAACTGTCTCAGCATCCTCACCGATCAGCATTTCGACCTGTTCGACGCGGTCGTCGACTCACCGGTCAACGGTTTGCCGCAGGTCGACGTACCCGAGGCGGCCGCCGAAGGCGCGTACGTGCGGTTCTTCGAGCAGGCCTTCGAATGGGAGCACATCACCTGGGTCAGCTACCCGTACTTCTGGGGCAGCAAGAACCAGTGGGACGAACGGCTCGGGTACGACGATCCCGATCCGGCGTTCGTGGACTTCTTGCAGGCCGGCTTCTGCCGGGTGAGCGTGCCGGCCCGGCCCGGCTTCGAGGGGGCGATCGACCACTTCCTCACCTTCGGCGAGATCTGGAACGGCGGCCCGCTGCCGACGATCTCCAGCCCGCTGTACCTGCCGATCGCCGACGAACTCGCCGAGCGACTCGACCGGCCCGGTGACGAGGTACCGCAGGGTGAGCCGTGGATCGTCCGCGTGCCGACCAACCTGGTCAAGCTCCGCGCCGACGACGCGTTGCCGGTCTGGGAGCAGAACGAGGACGGCGACTGGGTCGAGGCCTGATGGGCGACATCTCCAGGCATCGGGACATCTTCCTGTTCACCAGGGAGACCGTCCCGCCTGCGGTCCTCGACGGCGCTCGGCTGACCGCGGACGACCTGACCTATCTCGAGCTCGGCAACTATCTGACCGACGTCTCCCAGTTCCGCGACCCGGTCACGTACATCTTCGCCAAGCAACGGATCTGGCGGGACTTCGTCATCCCGCAGACGAAGGATCAGACCCAGTTGCTGCGCGGCCTGGCGGCTCTGGGCGCCGGTGCCGCGCTCGCGGCGTCGCAGTACCTCAAGAGCCTGACGTCGGGTACGGCGGCCGACGTGATCGAGGGCGCCGGGATCGGAGTAGGCGCGATTGGCGGCATCCTCGCCCTGCTGCCCTCGGACACGTACGCCGACCTGGCCGGTGCCGACACCTGGATCGACACCCTGCTCGGTACGCCGATCGATCGGGCAGCTGCCAATGACGCGAAGCACTACGGCTATCTGGGTGAGTTCTTCCGGCTGTTCATCGAAGGGGCGACCCACTTCCTGTTTGCTCAGGACGTACAAAAGCGTTCGGACGGCACTTGGGGCACGATCAAGCCGATCCCGGCCAACCGGGTCGACGAGGTGTACGACGAGTTCTTCACGCAGTACTACCCACATGAGCACACCGACCAGCCGCCGTACGTGTGGGATGCGAGCAAACGACCCTCGAAGCCGCTCTATCAGCCAAGCCGTCGACAGGCGAACCTGAAGGACGGCGACGTCGGGGTGATGAACGCGGTGGATGCCCACTACGTCACCTACCTGGCCGAAGGGCTGGCCGGGCTCGAGGATGACTGGCGGGCCCTGAAACGCGAGGACTCCGCAGGTCGGCAGCGGCTGCTCGTCCGGCTCGGCAAACTGCTACACGGCGTCGAGGACTGGTTCTTCCATTCCAACGTGGTCGAGCTGGTGGAGCTGCGTGGCTTCCGGCCCGCCCAGCTCGATGGTGAGAGCGACGAAGACTTCCTCAAGCGGTTCGTGGCCGACGTCGCCAAGCGCCGTCCCGAGTTCGTCGCCGCGGACGCGACCGAGCGGCTACGGTTGCAGCGCAAGCTCTACCGTCGCCTGCGCTTCCCGGCGTACGACGCAGGCACCAAGACGCAGAGCGCTGGTCGGCTGAGCACCAGCCGGATGTCGACCCCTAGTCTGCGGCACGCCTACCCTGCATTCCCGTCGGCGCAAGACACAGCGCACACCTTGCTGCACGCGCTGGAGAATCTCGAACACAAGGCCACCGGTGAACCCGGTGAACTGCCGACTCCGATCAAGGACGCGCTCGCGCAGTTCAACCTGGAATCCCTTGGCACGTTGGCGAAACCTCTGGTCGTCGCCGGCGCCACCCACAAACTCCGGGAGTGGGTCCCGTTGATTCTGACCCTCCTCAGCGAGGACGAGCGTCGCAGGCTGGCCGCCAACGTGGCCCCCGAACACTGGCCGCTCGCGGCGGGCGCGGCGAAGCCGGAGCGCAAGGGCGACAAGACCGAGGTGGATCTCCAACTCGAACGCCACGCCGCCGCCCTCGAACCGCGGAAGCGGGACGACGGCCGGACCGAGAGCAACTACGACCAGTTCGTGCGCTACCTCCACGACCGCGGTCATCTGAACGAGCGCGGCCGCCAAGCACTACTCGCCGCGTTCGCGATCGACCACAAGGCCGAGCAGCTACCGACCGCGGCGCCCGGCGCAGGCGGGTTCCTGATGCGCTTCGCCGTACAGGATCTCCAGGTCTTGCTGGACGAGGGCGACGCGGCGACCGCGGCACTGAACAAGAAGGCCGACTCGGTCTTCGGCCAGGCCTCCGACAACGGCGCCTTCAACGAGATCGTCGGGTCGCACTCGCTGATGTCGAAGGACACGCTGACCTCGGTGCCGTTCTTCGAGGACGCGCGGGTGCTCGCGAGCGTCGCATCGTCCAGCGTGTGCACGATCCTGCTGCAGCAGGTCGCCGTACCGAAGGCCGATCGCCGGCTGGCGTGGGAGGAGGTGCTGCATCACCTCATCCGGTTCCCGCCGTCCAATGGTGGCTGGGAGCGTCGCGCGTTGGCGATGTACGCCGCTAAGCAGCAGATCCCGAGGTACGCCGACCTGCCCGAGTTCGCGCGGCTCGTCGAGGGGTCGCTGCGGCCGGTCGGCGCCCAACCGAAGCAGCCGAAACCGAAGCAGTCCAAGCGTGCGGACCTGGAAGAGCGTTACCGGCGGCTCGAGAGCGAGCTGTCGAACTATCGGTACCCGTGATGGAGGAGCCATGCCGTTGAAGTCGTACGGCGTACTGGTCGGCCGAGTGGTCGGCGCACGCCGGGAGAGTGGATCGGACACCCCGCACTACCAGATCCAGTTGGTGGAACCGGACGGGACGAACTACCGGATCGCGGTGAACGTGAAGTCGCAGGAGTACCCGTCGGAGCTGCTGTACCGGGTCGACGAGGACTTCCGGCATCCGGTCACCGCACAGCTGACCGGGCTGGCGCCGGGGTGGCACCGGCTCGACACCGGACCGGCCGGGGTGAACCTGGACTATGTGCGGCAGACGCTGTTCGATCGCACGTTGTTGCGGCCGCTGCCCGCCGATGTGCAGGGACCAGGCAACGATCTCAGCGACCTGCTCGACGACCAGGTGCAGCGGGCGATCCGGGAGCCGGCCGCGGTCGTGTACGCGTTCGGCGAGCGGTGGGGGCCGGAGGACGGCGTACCGGACAAGATCTTCGGGTTCCGGCCCGGCAACGGGGTGCACGACATCCACATGAACCAGGGGAACGTCGGCACGTTCCGCAAGGACGACGGGGTCTGGCAGGACGGCGCGCTGATCATCGGGTTGCCGGACCAGCAACGCTGGGTGGGGATCTTCCTGGCGTTCCAGAGTCAGTCGTGGCACACCGACGACAAGACCGGCCACACCATCGTCGACGCACCGGTCGAGGAGTTCGGTGCCGAGGCCGTACGGATCGTCGCCGCGTTGATCAACCCGGTCGGCCCCGCGCCGGAAGCCGAGACGATCACCGTGCTCAACGCGTCACCCGATCCGGTCGACCTGACCGGCTGGCACGTGGTCGATCGCGCACTGCACGTCGGCCCGATCCCAGCAGGTGTCCTCGAGCCCGGTGCGACGCTGTTGATCCACCTGCCGCCGACCGTCCAGCTGGGCAACAAAGGTGGCGAGATCACTCTCCTCGACAACGCCGGGTTGAAGGTGCATGGCGTCGCCTACACCGCCGAGCAAGCCCAACGCTCCGGCTGGACCGTCGTGTTCTAGCGCAGCAGCGCTAGCCGGACGCCGAGGCCGATGAAGATGCCGCCCGTGGCGGTGTCGATGTTGCGTCGCGCCGTACGACGGGTGCGCAGCCAGCTACCGATCCGGCCGGAGAGCAGCCCGACCGTCCCGTCGACGAGGAACTCGAGCACGATCAGGATGGCGCCGAGGACAACGAACTGCAGCCAGACCTGCCCGCGCTGGGGATCGACGAACTGCGGCAGGAACGCGATCGTGAAGGTCACCATCTTCGGATTCAGCAGGTTCGTGGTCAGGCCCGCCAGATACGCCCTCCGCCCGGACATCGCGGCGCCGGCGGAGGGTGCATCGTCGACGGCGTCGTTCCGGTGCCGGATCATCTGCACACCGAGGTAGATGAGGTACGCGGCGCCGACGATCCGGACGGCGGTGAAGGCCACCGGCACCGCCGCGAACAGCGCGACCAGCCCGGCCGCTGCCAGCGCCACATGCACAGCCTCACTGGTGGCAACACCGGCTGTCGCGAGCAGACCGGCTCGCGGTCCGCTGCGCATCCCGCAGCCGAGGATGAACAGCATGTCCGGACCGGGCGTGATCATCGCGATCGTCGTCGTCAGCAGGAAGGCGAGCAGAAGGTGCTGGTCGATCAGCATGCCGCGAGTCTTTCACGCACCACCGACAGGATCTGACCACATGGTGGCAAGCGCTTGCCAGACGGGTGTGGATGTCTGACAAACTGTCGGCCCATGGGTGAGCCTCGGGTGATCAATGACAACGGCGCGTGGTGCTGGTTCCAGGACGAGCGGGCGCTGGTGGATCCGGTCGGCCAGTTGCTGGTGGTCGGGTCGATAGCGGCCCCGGAAGGTCCTGGGGGAGCTGAGCGGGCCGGCAACGTCGAGTTGACCGTCGTCGATCTGCGATCCGGTTCGAGTGAGGTCGTCGTACTGCATGAGCGGTTCGAGGCGGACGACCACGATGTGCCGGCGTTGTGGCGTCGTACGGATGGCCGCTGGCTGGCGGTGTACACGAAGCACAAGACCGACGACCTGACGCGGTGGCGGGTGAGCGCGCCTGGTGATCCGCGGACTTGGGGACCGGAGCGGACGTTCGACTGGAGCGAGTTCACCGGCGGTCGCGGGGTCACGTACTCCAACCTGCATGAGCTGGACGGACGGCTGTACTGCTTCGCGCGAGCTGTCAACGACGACCCGTGCGCGCTGGTTTCCGACGACGAGGGCGACACCTGGAGCTACGCAGGCAAGCTGTTCACCCGGCCGAAGGTCGGCTACGTCAACGGGTACACGCGGTACGTCTCGACGCCGACTCGCGTCGACCTGGTGACGACGGATCACCATCCGCGCGACTACGACAACTCGATCTACCACGGCTACCTCGAGGCCGGTGCACTGCACCGAACCGACGGAACCGTCGTCGACCCGGTCGCGCTCGACGGCGAAGCGCCGTCGCAGGTGGAGCTGACCACTGTGCTCGCGGCCGGGTCGAAGTGGGACGGCGAGCCGATGACGCACTGCTGGACGATCGACATCCGGCGCGGAGCGGACGGGTCGCTGGCCACCGTCCTACTCGCTCGCCACGACACTCCGGAGAATCCCGAGGACGCGTTCGCGCGGCAGCATCCGGTGCCGGATCACCGCTTCTTCTACGGTCGCCTCGCTCCCGGCGGCAAGTGGCAGGTCCATCACCTGGCCAAGGCCGGAGCGGGTCTGCTGATCCACGAGAACGACTACACCGGGCTCGTTGCGATCGATCCGTACGACCTGGACTCGCTCTACGTCTCCACGCCGGTCGACCCCCGCGACGGGACCGTACTGGCGCACCACGAGATCTTCCACGCCCGTACGGCGGACGCGGGCGCAACCTGGACGTGGACACCGGTGACGGAGGACTCCGGGACCGACAACCTCCGCCCGATCGTCGCGCCCGGTGATCCCGCGCGCGTCCCGCTGCTCTGGTTCCGCGGCGGCATGACCGCATCCCAGCACTACGACTGCGAGATCGTGCTGCGGGACACTCCGAGACAGAGATAGTACCAAACGGTACCATCTCGTCCATGGGTGTTCCGGTACGGCGGTTGTGGGTGGCAGTGCTGTGCGGATACCTCGCGTTCGGGGCGACGTTGCAGGCATTGCCGACGTACGTGCCGGAGAGGTTCGGCGGGGGTGCGCTGGAGAGTGGGACCGCGGTGGGGATCGCGTTCCTGGCGACCGCGTGTGCGCGTCCGTTCGCGGGGTGGCTGGCGGATGCGGGGTGGTCGCGTCCCGTCGTACTGGCCGGGGGAGTTCTGGCGGCTGTTGGTGGCCTTGGGCAAATGGTGGCGCCGGACCTGGTGGTGTTGCTGGCGGCCCGGCTGGTGATGGGAGCGGGGGAGGCGGCGTTGTTCTCGGGCGCGCTGCCGTGGGTGCTGGCCGGGACCCGGATGTCGCAACGCGGACGGCTGGCGGGGTGGTTCGGGCTGTCGATGTGGGGCGGACTGGCAGCTGGGCCGGTGATCGCGTCGCTGGTGGGGGACCATCGGGTCTGGTGGGTCGTGGTGGGGCTCGCCGTCTCGTCGGCGATCCTGGTGTCGACAACGCGCGCCGATGCGAACCGGGTCGAGCCGCTGGTCCGGATCCGCCGGGTCCGCGATCTGGCGCCGGCCGGCGTACCGTTGCCAGGAGCAACCATCGGGCTGGCGGCGTACTGCTACGGCACAGTCGCCGCGTTGCTGGTCCTGCGCCTGCGTGCCGACGACATCGCGGTCGACCACGTCGCGCTCACGGTGTTCGCGGCGGCCTTCCTGGTGGTGCGGTTCGTGGGCAGTCCGCTGGTCGATCGGTACGGCGGTCGCACGGTCGCGGTGTGGACCGTCGCGCTCGAGATCGTCGCCCTGGTCGGCCTTGCGGTCGCGACCGGTCCGGTGAGTGCGCTGGTGTTCACCGCGTTGGCCGGGTGCGGCATGGCGTTGGTCTATCCGGCGTGTGTGTCGATGACCCTGGATCGGGTGCGGGGACTGCGTCCGGGGGTGTCGATGGGCGTCATGACGTCGTTCTGGGATCTCGGCGTGATGGTGGCGGGTCCGCTCGGCGGGCTCGTGGCGGAGCAGGCCGGGTTCGAGGCCGCGTTCTTCGTGGCGGCCGGCTTCGCGGCGGCGTGCGTTGTCGTGTGTGCCGTGTTCCTCAGGCCGCGTCCAGCAGCGTCTCCACGATGACGCGAGCCTCCGCGCCGAGCCCGGGATCCCGGTCGATGGCACTGATCAGCGTCGCGCCTTCCAGTACGACGACCAGTTGGCGGGCCGTGGTCTCGGGATCGCGGAAGCCGGCCTCGCTCAGCAGTCGGCGGAACAGGTCGCGGTAGAAGGCGAGATGCTCCTGGGCGAGACGTCGCGGCGCGCCGTCCCGGCTGCGATCCTCGGTGGCCGCGTTCATCATCGCGCAGCCGTGGAACCCGGCTTCGGCGTACCAGCCCGCGACCAGGTCGAAGACGGCCAGAACCCGTTCGCGGCCAGGATCGGCTTGCTCGACGGCGTGGTTGTACCAGGCACGGACCCGCTGCGTGCGATCGATGAGAACCGCCTCGACCAGGCCCTCCTTGGAGCCGAAGTTCTTGTAGATGGTGAGTTTGGACGCGCCGGCCGCCTCGACCACGTCGTTGATCCCGGCCGCGTGGATGCCGCGCCGGATGAACACGTCCGCCGCCGCCGCGAGGATCCGGGCCTTCGTCGCCTCCGGGTCCAGTCGTTCTCCGGCCTTGACCGGCATACCGCACCACCTCCTGCCGACCAGAATACCGATCGGTGTTATCTCTCTGGCGCTAGATAAGAACGATCGGTACTATCGCCGTCATGATCAACGGCTGGACAGCACCGGGATTCGAGGACGTGGCCGCGGCGCTCGAGCGGAACTTCACCGACCGCGCCGAGCTGGGTGCCGCCTTCGCGGCGTACGAGCAGGGGCAGCTGGTGGTCGACCTCTGGGGCGGCACGGCGGATCGGGAGACCGGCCGGGCCTGGGATCGTGACACGGTCCAGCTGATGTTCTCCGGGACCAAGGGTCTCGCGGCGGCGTGCGTACTGCTGCTGGTCCAGCGCGGCCAGGTCTCGCTCGACGATCCGCTCAGCCGCTACTGGCCGGAGTTCGGTGCCGAGGGCAAGGGCGGCATCACGATCGCCGAGGTGCTGTCCCATCAGGCCCGGCTGCCCTGGGTCGAGGCCGGGTACGCCGATCTCCTCGACCATGACGTGATGGCCGCACACCTGGCCGCGCAGGCGCCGGCGGCGGATCCGCGGGCCGCGTTCATGTACCACGCGATCACGTGGGGCTGGCTCGTCGACGAGCTCGTACGACGCGTGGACGGCCGCACCGTGAGTGAGTTCTTCGCCGCGGAGTACGCCGTACCGCTCGGGCTGGAGGTGTGGATCGGCCTGCCTGAGGAGCTGCATTGGCGCGCGACCACGATGGTCGCGCCGGAAGGTGTTCTCGTCGACGGACCGTGGACGGAGTTGCATCGGCCGAATCCACTGTGGGTGCCGGGGGCCGAGAAGATCTGGAACAGCTTCGAGTACCGCACCGCCGGACTGGCCGCGGTCGGCGGGTTCGCGACGGCTCGCGGGATGGCGCGGTTCTACGTGTCACTGGTCGGCGAGGTGGACGGCGTACGCATCCTGACCCCGGAGACGGTCGAGCTCGGATCCCTCGTTCTGGGGTGATCGGCTGCTGTCCTGGACCGCACCGAACCCGCGCACGCTGGAGAGCTCACAGCGGACGTTCACGCCGAACCCCGACGA
>NZ_JBEZYF010000106.1:0-20274 GCF_040638415.1 Kribbella sp. NPDC026596
CCCCTCAACACATGTTTCTTAACCCACCCCACAGGCCACAACCTGCGCGCACCTCAACCCCCCCGCCCCCCCTCCCCCCCCGGGGGGACCGGCGGCCGGTTCGTCGTTCAGTTGAGGGTCATGCGGGGTTCGCCGTTGAGGAGGCCGGTGCCGGAGATCGTGCAGGTGCCGCCTCGGGATTGGGTGTAGGTCTGGCGGACGCAGGAGCGGAGGGCCAGTTGGGCCCAGTAGTTGGGGTGGAGGGATTCCTGGATGTAGTAGTTGGAGCCGACCGTGGTGACGGTGCGGATCTGGTTGATCCACTCGGTCTTGTCGACCGCGGTCGGTTGGGTCCACGAGGACAGGCCGACTTCCTCGTACAGGCCGACTGTGTTCTCACACAGGCGCCGGCCGTTGAAGGCGGACTGGAGCTCGAGCAGCCGCGTGTTGGTCAGGCCGGACTGGCCCATGGCGGCGCGGACGGTGTTGTTGATGTTGACGAGGGCCGTGCTGTTCGCCCAGTCGGCGTCCGCGTTCCAGAAGCCGCAACCACCGACACTCTGGCGGGTGTAACCGCTCTGCCCGTACCTGAACCCGCTGGCGGCCGGAATCGGTGACGGGTACGTCTGCACGACCAGAGACCACGCGTTGTCGCCGTACCCGGCGTTCCGCATGGCGGTGCGGATGTTCTGGAACGCGGTGGCGATCCGGCCGCGTACGGCGGTGATGTTGGCGGACGTGAAGTTGTTGACGACCGACGAGTCGTCCCGGCAGTAGTCCGGGAACCAGGACGGCGAGAGCAGGAAGTCCTGCACGCACTGCGTCACGATCGCCGCGAAGTTGAAGTCGTTGCCGCCGATCGACACGACCACCTGCTTGACGTTGTGAGTGGCTGCGAACACCTGCAGCATCTTCGCCTGGCCCTGCCGGCCGGCGCCGTTGTCGTAGAAGTCGATCCCCGGCTTGAAGTCGTCGCCGGTGCCGGTCGTGGTGCGAGCACCGGAGCAGGCCAGGTTCAGCCCGCCGATCCCGCCGCCGATGTACGCCTCGTCCGACTGGCTGCGGTGACACCTCGGGATCTGCTCGGCGGTATGGCTCGCGTTGTCGTGGTAGGCGTGCGCACCGAGCGCGTCGGCCGGCGCCTCGGAGTTGTTCGAGCTGCCGGCCCAGCGGCCGGCCTCGCCCGAGATGTAGGAGTCGCCGACCGTGACGACGTACGGCGTTCCGGACCCCGGGCCATCGGCGTGCGCGGGGGTGGCGACCAGGCCGAGGCCGGTCATGGAGAGCACAAGGATCAGGGACACTCGACGACTTCTCGGAAGGACCACCGGAAGGCCTCTCTCGCCGGAGTTCGGTGATCGTCAGGACCCCCCACCCGACCACCGTCGGCAAAAATGTACTTCCGGGTAACCTTCTCCGGTAGACCGAGAGTGCTGACACCTTTGCGCCCTGTCACCGCCGTGTCAGAATCGCTGCTCGAGACTCCTCCGAGAGTTTGTCGCGGACAGTGGCGGGGAGTCTGCGGTCAACTGAGCAGACCTTGGAGCACGCTGTGCCGCTGACCACGTCCAACGCCCCGAGCGGGGCCTCTCCGCTGTGGATCATCGCGCTGTTCATCGCACTCAGCGAAGTGACGGCCGGAGTCGCGTCGATCACCACGGACGGCGCCGCGCGGCTGTTGTTCGCGATCTTCGCGGTGGCTTTCCCGATCGGGGTCTTTGTCGTCTTCGTGTGGCTACTGACCAATCACGCGCCCAAGCTGTACCCGCCTCGCGAGTACTCCGGGGAGATCACGCCCGAGATGTACGCGGCCGGTGTCAGTCGGAACAGTCGTGCAGAAGTCCACGTCTACGGCAAAGCGGTCGCGGAACTCCTGGTCGGCCAATCGGACGGCACCTCCGGCAAGCGGGAGGAGCTGGCCGATCAGTTCCAGCAGGCGGTGGTGTCGAGCAGCGTCGAGGTGGAGATCGATGCGGTAGCGCCGGAGCGGAGTCCAGTGTTGTTTCCGGTCGACGAGGACGCCACGGTCCGCGAGTTGCTCGACGCACTGTATTTCGCGATGGCTCCGCACATCAGGCCATTCCAGTACCTCGAGAGCTGGGCTCTTGTCTCCGAGCAGGGCACCGTTTTCGACGCGATCGGAACGGCCTGGGCGCGGAAGAAGCGTCAATCCGTCGATGACCGGCGACTTGCCGAGGTTGGAATCTTCCCGGGCGACAAACTGCGTGTCATCCCGTATCCGGCGTAGCTCCGGAGCTCAGGTCCCGAGGTCGAGTTTTTCTGGGTAGCGGGGGTCCCACCAGGTGTGCCAGCGGGCGTCGAGTGCGTCGCGATCGGTGTCGCCGTACAGGCTGAGGACGGCCATCGTGGCGCCGTCGGGTTTCTGCTCGCCGGGCGGGATGTGGCTGAGCACCAGCAGACCGTTGCCCCAGGCATCTACTGTCAGGCCGACCTGGTGCTCGGAGGTGTACCAGACCTCGCCTTTGACCTGCTCGCCCACCAGCTCGAGCTCGTAGGAGCTGCCGGCCGGGCCGGGGGAGATGCCGAGCTCGGCCATCGGGGAGAGCGGGCCGGTCCCCGAGTAGAACAGGGTGTGGCGGTCGTCGCCGGGGTGGTGCTCCACCGCGAAGCGCAGCTGGTTGAGGAACGTCGTCCAGCCCTCGGTGACGTCGTCGTAATACGCCTCCCACTCGGGGTTGGCGCCGTGCGGTGCCCGGGTCAGCGTGATCCGCGACCCGCCCTCGACCGGCTCGACCACGAACTCGTCGCCGCTGCCGAGCGTCAGCGTCGTGCCCTCCTCGACGGCGTGGCTGTAGTAGATGAGGTCGATCTCCTCCTCCAGCCCGCCTTGGGGTCCCTCGTATTCCCAGCCGTGCCAGTGCCGGATCTTCTCCTTCTCCCGCAACGCCTGCCAGACCGTCTCGACAGGCGCCGCCACGGTCACCACGATCTGTGGTCTCTCGTCGTTCATGAGTCTCCTTCGGTACGGCGGGGCGCCGGGTGGCCGCCCGCGATCAGCCGGTACGCGCGCCCGCCCTCGGTGTCGAACTGCTCGACCGTCCGCCGGACCGCCTCGGTCAGCGCGTCGGTGAAGCGGTGAATGTCGCCGGGCTCGGCGAAGCGGACCTCAGCCTCGAGTGTGAACGTCAGCAGCCGCTTGCCCGCGGCATCGGCCGCGCTCTGCATTCGGGCCACGTCGCGGACCGTGCCGGCGGCCACGTCGACCAGGTGTTCGGCGGCGTACTGGTCCTGGATCTGGCTGAACGCGCCACCCATCACGCCAGGGTCGACCACGAGCGTGCCGGCCGATGCGCGCAGGATCCGCTCGGTGAACCCGCGCCGCTGCCGCTCCTCGACGAGCTCGACCAGCCCGGCCTTCTCCAGCTCGCGCAGGTGGTAGTTCACCCGCTGCCGCGGCACCTCCAGCTCAGCCGCGAGCTGCGTCGCCGACGAAGGCTCCCGGAGCAACTCGAGCAGCCGCCGCCGAATCGGCGACAACGCCATCCGCACCTTCTCAGGCTCCTCGACATACCGCAGCATCCCCCCAATCTCCACTTGACAGAAAAATCTGTCAATAGCTGGCCCACGCCAATGAAACGATGGCCGCCATGGGGATGGTCGGGCCGCAGTTGCCGGTGGGGACGCAGGTGGTGATCCGCGTCGCCGCGCCCGACGACCACGGCGGTACGGCGCAACGCGGTGCCACCGGCCGGGTTGCCGGCCTCACCCCGGACGGCCGCTACACGGTCCGCCTCGTCGACGGTCGCGAGACCGTAGCTCGCCGCGAGCAGTTGAGTCTGCGTACGGCGTACCAGGACGAGGCGATCGAGTTGGATCAGCCCGATGGCGACCGATTGGTGCTGGAGCACACGATCTACGCGGCGGTCGTGGGCTCGCGGGCGTTCGGGCTCGACACCGACGCCTCGGACACCGATACGCGGGGGGTCTATGTCGCTCCGACCGAGTCGTTCTGGTCTCTGGCCAAGCCGCCGACGCACGTCGGCGGACCGGCGGACGAATGGTTCTCGTGGGAGGTCGAGCGGTTCTGCGAGCTCGCGCTGAAGGCCAACCCGAACCTCCTCGAAGTCCTGCACTCGCCGCTCGTGGTCCGGCAGACGGAGCTGGGTGAGGAGCTCGTCGGCCTGCGTCAGGCGTTCCTCTCGCAACTGGCCTATCAGACGTACTCGGGCTATGTGCTGAGCCAGTTCAAGAAGCTGGAGGCGGATTTCCGGCGGGACGGCGCGCCGAAGTGGAAACACGTCATGCACCTGATCAGGCTGTTGCTCGCGGCCCGCACTTTGTTGCTGGAGGCCCGCTTGGTCGTCGATGTCGGCCCGCATCGGGAGCGGCTGCTGGCTGTCAAGCGCGGCGAGCTCTCCTGGCCGGAGGTCGAGCGCTGGCGGCTGTCTCTGCACGAGGAGCTCGACGCCGCCTTGCGGCGAACGGTCCTGCCTGCCACTCCGGATGTTGCCGGTGTCAACGACTGGCTCCGGTCAGTCCGGAGAAGGAGTCTCGGTGACGCGTGACATGCGCCAGCTCGACTACGCCGAGCTGCGAGCCATCATGGGCGAGCAGCCGTACCGCTTGCTGTTCGCAACAGTGTCCGGTGCCCACCTGTACGGCTTCCCGTCCCGCGACTCCGACGTCGACCTGCGCGGGGTGCACGTGCTCCCGGCGGCCGAGGTGGTCGGCTTGCGGACCGGCCCCGAGACGCTGGACCGGACCTGGTTCGAGAACGAGGCCGAGGTCGATCTCGTCACCCACGACCTGGTGAAGTTCGCCCGCCTGATGCTGCGCCGCAACGGCTACGTGCTGGAACAGGTGCTCTCGCCGCTGGTCGTCGTCAGTACTCCCGAGCACGAGGAACTCGTCGCGCTGGCAGCCGGCTGTCTGACGAGGTGGCACGCCCACCACTACCGCGGCTTCGCGAACACTCAGTGGGACTTCTTCGCGAAGAAGGGCGAGCTGAAGCCGCTGCTGTACACCTTCCGGGTCTTGCTCACCGGCATCAATCTGATGCGGAGCGGCATCGTCCAGGCCGACCTCCGCGAACTGCTCGACCTCGCCGAGGCGCCTGCCTACCTGCTCGACCTGATCGCCGCCAAGGCCGAGGTCGAGCACGGGCCGGTCGAGGGTGTGTCGGGGGAGCGGTTGGCCGAGGATGTCGGCCGGCTGCAAGCCGTGCTGGATGACGCGGAGGCGGCGAGTGCGCTGCCCGACCGGCCGGATGCCGAGTCGGCGCTGCACGACCTGCTGGTGTGGGTTCGTCTCTCGGCCTGAGTCGAGCGCTGTCCGAATCAGGCGCTGTTCCTTCGTTGTAGAGAGCCGCGCGGAGCTCTAGGGTACTTACTTAACTTCGTGAAGCATTGACATCTGGGGCCGCGGGGTAAATAGTTCCGTCCTGAAATCAATCAGAAAGCAGAGTGAATCAACAGTGTCGAACATCGAGGTGCTACAGCTTCGCGCTGCCGGGGTCAGCCTGGTGCTGGACTGCTCAGGTCCGGCCCTTCCGTCCGTCCTGCACTGGGGTGCGGATCTGGGTGAGCTGACCGGGAAAGCTCTGCTGGAACTGAGGCGTGGGGCCGGTGCGGTCCAGGACGGTAACGGCCTGGACGACAACCAGCCGATCGCGATCGTGCCGGAGTACGCCACCGGCTGGTTCGGCCTGCCGGGCCTGAGCGGCCACCGCGACGGGCAGAACTTCTCCGCGAGCTTCCGGCTGACCAGCGTCGCGCAGTCCGACAACGCGGTGCAGGTCGACGCGGAGGATCCCGATGCCGGGCTCACGATCCGGCTGACCATCGAGCTGACCGACAGCGGTCTCGTGCGCGCCAAGGCCGACCTCACGAACACCGGTACGACGCCGTACACGGTCGACGGCCTGGTCCTCGCACTCCCGGTCCCGACCGAGGCGACCGAACTGCTCGACATGACCGGTCGCCACATCGGCGAGCGGCACCCGCAGCGGCACGCGTTCACCCAAGGTGCGCATGTCCGCGACAACCGCCGCGGCCGCACCGGCGCCGACGCGACCCTGCTGCTGATCGCCGGTACGCCCGGCTTCGACTTCGGCACCGGCGAGATCTGGTCCGTGCACACTGCCTGGAGCGGCAACCACCGCTCGTACGCCGAGCGCGGCATGAGCGGGTACGGCGTGATCGGCGGCGGCGAGCTGCTCCTCCCCGGCGAGGGTCGCGTGCAGCCGGAAGGCACCTACAGCACTCCGTGGATCTACGGTTCGTACGGCGTCGGACTCGACCGGCTGTCCGCCCGGTTCCACGAGTACCTGCGGGCCCGGCCGAACCACCCGAAGACCGAGCGTCCCGTCGTACTGAACACCTGGGAAGCCGTCTACTTCGATCTCGACCTGGACAAGCTGAAGGCGCTCGCGGACGCGGCCGCCGAGGTCGGCGCGGAGCGGTTCGTGCTCGACGACGGGTGGTTCCGCGGCCGGCGCGACGACCACGCGGGGCTCGGTGACTGGTACGTCGACGAAGGGATCTGGCCGAAGGGCCTGCACCCGCTCGTCGACCACGTCCGGGGTCACGGCCTGCAGTTCGGCCTCTGGGTCGAGCCGGAGATGGTGAACCCGGACTCCGACCTGGCTCGCGAGCACCCGGACTGGATCCTGGCCACCGGCAACCGGATGCCCCCGACCGCGCGGCACCAGCAGGGCCTGAACCTCGGCGTCCCGGCGGCGTACGACTACATCCTCGAGCGGCTCGACAGCCTGCTGAGCGAGTACGACATCGCGTACCTGAAGTGGGACCACAACCGGGACTTCGTCGACGGCGGCAACCAGTTGACCGGGGCCGCCGGCATCCACGAGCAGACGCTGGCGGTGTACCGGCTGATCGACGAGCTGAAGCGCCGGCACCCGGGCCTGGAGATCGAGTCGTGCTCGTCCGGCGGCGCCCGCGTCGACCTCGGCATCCTGGAGCGCACCGACCGGATCTGGGGCAGCGACAGCAACGACGCGCTCGAGCGCCAGACGATCCAGCGGTACACGCAGCTGCTGCTGCCGCCGGAGCTGATCGGCTGCCACGTCGGCCCGCCGCGAGCGCACACCACGGGCCGCACCCAGACGCTGTCGTTCCGCGCGATCACCGCGCTGTTCGGCCACTTCGGCATCGAGTGGGACATCGCGTCCGCCTCTCCCGAGGAGCGTGCGGAGCTGGCCGGCTGGGTCGCCCTGCACAAGGAACTGCGGCCGCTGCTGCACACCGGCACGGTCGTCCGCGCCGACCGCGGTCCGGCTGACTTCCTCCTGCACGGCGTGGTTTCCCCGGACCGCACCCGCGCCGTGTACGCCGCCGTACAGCTGACGCAGTCGGTCACGTCGGCCGTCGGCCGGGTCCGGCTGCCCGGGCTCGACCCGCGGCGGACCTACCGAGTGAGCAAGGTCGCGACACCCGGGCCCGAGTCGCGGACGGCGGCCTGGTCGGCCAACGGTGGAAGCGTCGAACTGAACGGTGCCGCACTGGCCTCGGCCGGGGTGCTGATCCCGGCCCAGTGGCCTGAGAGCGCGATCTTGCTGGAAGTGACCGCGATCGACTAAGCCCGGTCGATCGCAGACTGAGAAGGAGATCCCCGTGACCGTGACCACCAACGCACCACCCGACAGCAGGCGAGATCACGGGGATCGGAAGGCTCCGCCCGGTAGGCGGCGGAGCCTGGGGGACTTGAAGGTCGCAATGATCTTCCTGGCCCCGGCCACGCTCGGCTTCGTCGTGTTCTACATCTGGCCGACCCTGCGCGGCGCCTACCTGAGCTTCACCGAGTACAGCCTGCTGTCCGCGCCGCAGTTCAACGGCCTGGACAACTACCGGCGGATGATCCAGGACAGCTTCTTCTGGAACGCGCTGCTGGTCACGGTCGAGTACGTCGTGATCAACATCGGCGTGCAGACGATCCTGGCGATCGGGATCGCGATGCTGATGTACCGGCTGACCAAGTCGATCACGGTCCGCGCGGCGATCCTGCTGCCGTACCTGGTCGCGAACGTGGTGGTCGCGCTGGTCTGGTACTGGATGCTCGACTTCCAGGTCGGCATCGTGAACCAGGGCCTGACCTGGATCGGTATCGATCCGGTCGCATTCTTCGGCGACTCGCACTGGGCGATCCCGACGGTTGCGGGGATCAACATCTGGCGGCACATGGGTTACACGGCCCTGCTGGTGTTCGCCGGCCTGCAGACGATCCCGAACTACGTCTACGAGGCGGCCGAGGTGGACGGGTCGACGGAGTGGAAGACGTTCTGGCGGATCACGCTGCCACTGCTGCGGCCCGTTCTGGTGATGGTCCTGGTGGTCACCATGATCGGGTCGTTCCAGATCTTCGACACCGTCGCGGTGACCACGCAGGGCGGCCCGATCAACGCGACTCGGGTCATCTACTACTACATCTACGAGCGGGCGTTCACCCGGTTCGACTTCGGGTACGCCTCCGCGATGGCGCTGGTGCTGTTCGCGATCCTCGCGGTGGTCTCCCTGCTGCAGCTTCGCCTGCTGCGCGCGAAGGAGAGTGATCTGGCATGAGGCTGTCGTCTAATTCTGTGCGGGAATTGAACGTCGGCCGGGTCGTCGCCTGGGCGTTCCTGGTCGTGCTGCTGATCGTCACGCTGTTCCCGTTCTACTGGATGTTGCGTACGGCGCTGTCCGACAACACCCAGCTTCCCGGCCACCCGAGCTCGCTGCTCCCGGTGGAGTCCACGCTGGGCGCGTTCAAGCGGGTGCTCGGACTGTCGACGATCGAGGAGGCCCAGGCCCAGGGTGGTTCGGGGGCGGCCGTCAACTTCTGGCTGTACCTGCGCAACTCGTTGGTCGTGGCAACCATCACGACGGTCTGCCAGGTGTTCTTCAGCGCGATGGCGGCGTACGCGTTCGCCCGGCTGCGCTGGCCCGGGCGGGACAAGGTGTTCGCGCTGTTCCTGGCCGCGCTGATGGTGCCGCCGATCTTCACCACGCTGCCGAACTTCGTGCTGATCAAGAACCTCGGCCTGTTGAACAGCTTCGCCGGCATCATCCTGCCCGGTGCGTTCATGACGCCGTTCGCGATCTTCTTCCTGCGCCAGTTCTTCCTCGGGATCAACCGGGAGCTGGAGGAGGCGGCGATGATCGACGGTGCCGGGCACCGGCGGATCTTCTTCGGCCTGATCATCCCGATGAGCGCGGCGCCGATCGCCACGCTGGCGATCCTGACCTACATCAACTCCTGGAACGACTACTTCTGGCCGCTGCTGGTCGGTCAGCAGGAGAATGTCCGGGTGCTGACGGTCGCGCTCGGCGTGTTCCGGTCGCAGACGCCGCAGGGCGGACCGGACTGGGCCGGCCTGATGGCCGCGACGCTGATCGCGGCGCTGCCGATGATCATCCTGTTCCTGGCGTTCGCCAAGAAGATCACCAACTCCATCGGCTTCTCCGGGATCAAGTGAGGTATCCGATGAAACTCTCGAGACGGACACTGCTCAAGGCCGGACTGGCCGGGTTCGCCGCATCGGCGGTTGCCGGATGCAACAACGGTGCCGCCGCCCGCGGTCAGGGCGAGGTCATCTACTGGCTGTGGGACTCGGCGCAGCTGCCGATGTACACCGAGGCCGCGAAGGTCTTCCACGAGCAGAACCCGCAGTACACCGTGAAGATCGAGCAGTACGGCTGGAACGACTACTGGTCCAAGCTGGTGACCGGGTTCATCTCCGACACCGCGCCGGACGTGTTCACCGGGCACTCGTCGAAGTACCCGCTGTTCGCGGACAAGGGCCAGGTGCTGCCGATCGACGATTTCGTTGCCAAGGACAACGTGGATCTGAGCATCTACCAGAAGGGACTGGCGGATCGCTGGATCGGGGCCGACGGCAAGCGGTACGGCCTGCCGAAGGACTGGGACACCGAGGTCTACTTCTACAACAGCGCCTTCACCGAGGCGGCCGGGATCAGCGTCGACCAGCTGAACTCGATGACCTGGAACCCGCAGGACGGCGGCACCTTCGAGCAGGTCGTCCGCCGGCTGACAGTGGACTCCAAGGGGCGCCGCGGCGACCAGCCGGGGTTCGACAAGGACGACGTCAAGGTCTACGGACTCGGGTACTCCGACGCCGGCGGTGGCGACGGTCAGACCAGTTGGAGCTGGTACGCCGCGATCAACGGCTGGAAGTACTCCGAGGGTGAACCGTGGGGGACGAAGTTCTTCTACGGCGACCCGAAGTTCACCGACACGATCGGCTGGTGGCGCGGACTCATCACCAAGGGGTACATGCCGACGTACGCGCAGGCGAAGTCCGGGGTGGACGTCACCACGAGCTTCGGTGCGGGAAAGTACGCGATCACCCCGAACGGATCCTGGATGCTCGGGACGTACGGCGGGCTGAAGCAGGTGAAGACCAAGCTGGCCCGGCTGCCGATCGGCCCGGTCGGGAAGCGGATGTCGATGATGAACGGGCTGGCGGACACCATCTGGGCGGGCACCACCCGCAGGGATGCGTCGTGGGCCTGGGTGAAATTCCTCGGCTCGCAGACCGCGCAGGACATCGTCGCCAAGGCGGGGGTGGTGTTCCCGGCGGTGGCGGCGAGCATGCCGGCGGCGAAGGCGGCGTTCGCCAAGAACGGCTGGGACGTCACGCCGTTCCTGGAACCGGTCGAGGCGGGTGACGTCTTCCCGTACCCGGCCAACCCGAACGCCGCGGACGTGACCGCGGTGATGACGCCGGCGATGGACGCGGTGATGTCGTTCGAGGCCGAGCCGGGGTCGCTCGCGAAGGCCAACAACGACGTGAACAAGATCCTCTCGGCCAACGCCTGAGGATGCCGGGGACCCTGGCGGCCGCGCCGGGGTTTCCCCGGGATCCGTCTACGCCCGGGGGAGTACGCCGCACTGCGTCCAGCGGTGCAGTGTGCTCCTCCGGGGGTAGGAGAGGTGTCGCCGCTGAGGCGACGCGGTGAGAGGGGTCCGGACGACAACCTTGGTGCCATCGATTCACGAGCACCGAGGAGAGTCATGGGCGACGAGAGGCCGGGCGGTCCGATCCGCATCGGCGACAGCGAACGCGAGGACGCCATCAAGCGTCTGGGCGAGCACTACGAAGCCGGCCGGCTCAGCGCGGAGGAACATGCCGAGCGCATCGACCAGGCCCTGCAGGCGAAGACGGATGCCGACCTGGCCGCGTTGTTCACGGATCTTCCGGGCGCTCGCCAGGCTGGTGGACCCAAGGCTCAGCAGCCGGGTCCCTTCGGCGCGCGGCGGCCCGAGAAGGGGCCGCTCGGGCGGCTTCCGTTCCCGTTGCTGGTCGCGATCGGCGTCGTCGGGCTGCTGGCGTCGATCGCCTGCGTGGTCGGTGCCGGGCATCCGCCGGTCCTGCCGTTCGCGTTGATCGTGGCCGCGGTGTTCATCATCCGGAAGCGCCGGATGGAGCGGCGGGCATGAGGGCCGTCTACCGGGTGCTCGGTCAGCTGATCGCACTCGCGGTGGTGCTCCAGGTCGCGTCGATCGCGCTGGCCTTGTTCACCGTCGACAAGGACGCTGACGACGGGACCTCGATCGGGGCCGACTACAGCAACCTCGGGCAGACCTACCACAGCGTCGCCGGCATGGTGATCGGTCTGCTCGCGCTGGTGTTCCTGATCGTGTCGTTCCTGACCGACGTCCCGCGCGGGCGGACGATGGCCGGGATCGTGGTCGGACTGGTCGTGCTGCAGTTCCTTCTCGCGGTGGTGTCCTTCGGGATCCCGGCGCTAGGGGTGCTGCACGCCGTCAACGGTCTGGCGATCGCAGGTATAGCGAGTTCTGCCGGACGGCGGGCCGTCGTACCGAAGCAGCCTGTGACCACCAGTGGCTGAGCCCACGTCCCGGCGAAGGTGGGGTCGGCTGGTCGCGCTGGGGATCACTCTGGCGGTACTCGTACCGCTGGGGTATCTCTGGGCGACCAGCCTCGTCCCCGGCTCCTACAACCCGGCCGACATGGGGTACGCCGACTACGGCGGCGGCCCTGCTGGTGGGCATGACCATCACCACGGTGGGATGAGCGTCGCGGATCTCACCGGGCCGGCCGCCGGTACGCCGGATGTCGCGGTGACACTGACGGCGCGGAAGCAGAAGTTCCAGCTGGCCAGTGGTGAGACAGTCGACGGCTACACGGTCAACGGGACCTCGCCAGGCCCGCTGATCCGGGCTCGCGTTGGCGATCTCGTCCAGGTGACGTTCGTGAACGAGTCCGTGTCCGATGGAGCGACGCTGCACTGGCACGGGATCGACGTACCCAACGCTGAGGACGGGGTCGCCGGAGTGACGCAGGACGCCGTACCGGTGGGTGGGAAGCATGTGTACCGGTTCAAGGCGGAGCAGGCCGGGACGTACTGGTACCACTCGCACCAGGTGTCGAGTGACGAGGTGAAGGGTGGGCTGTTCGGCCCGATCGTGATCGCGCCGGCAACGCCTGGTGAGGTGGTCGCCGCGATCCATACGTACGACGGGAAGCGGACGATCAACGGGCGGACGGGGAGTCAGCGGGTCGAGTTGCCGGCCGGGACGACGGCGCGGATCCGGGTGATCAACACCGACAACGCGATCCTGCGGGTCGGTCTGCTCGGCGCGCCGTACAAGGTGGTCGCGGTGGATGGCCGGGAGGTTCATGGGCCCACGCCTCTGACTGCGGCGTATCCGTTGGCCGCCGGGGCGCGGGTGGATCTGGAGGCTGTCGTGCCGGCCGGAGGCATGCGGTTAGTGGCGGGTACGGCCGCGGTGTCGCTGGGGATCGGGCCGGTCGATCCGCCTTCGGGTGAGCTGCCGGGGGAGACGGTGGATCTGCTGACGTACGGTACGCCGGCGCCGCTCGGGTTCGATCCGGCTCACGCTGATCGGAACTTCGAGTACCGGATCGGGCGGCGACCTGGGTTCCTCGACGGGAAGCCGGGACTGTGGTGGACGATCAACGGGCACAAGTTCCCCGACGTGCCGATGTACATGGTTGCCGAAGGCGACATTGTCCGGATGACGATCTCGAACACCAGCGGCCAGGCGCATCCGATGCACCTGCACGGCCACCACGCCGTCGTCCTGTCCCGCAACGGCGTCGCCGCGACCGGCTCACCCTGGTGGGTCGACACCGTCGAGGTCGGCAACAAGCAGACCTACGAGATCGCCTTCGTCGCCGACAACCCAGGCCTCTGGATGGACCACTGCCACAACCTCCCGCATGCCTCCGAGGGCCTGATGACCCACCTCATGTATGAAGGCATCACCACCCCGTACCGCGTAGGCGGCGACTCACACAACAAGCCGGAGTGAGTTGGGGGTGTGCAGGGCGAGGTGCATGGCTGCTATTCGGGAGCAGGCTGCGTCGATTGCGGCTCGTTGGGAGTCGTAGGAACCCCACCAGAGTGGGTTGTCCGGCTGTGGATCGAGTTCGTCGTCGACATCGGCGTACCACTCGCCGGCGGTCCGGAAGACCCGCGCGTGCAGGTGGATCTCTGTGCCCAACTCGTTCACCGCACCACTCCTGGAGTGAGACCGTGTACGTCTCCAGGATGGAACTCCAGTACGCCGGAACCGTCCAGCGACACACCCCTAGGTGACCAAAACGCTGATCCGCTGGGCGGTGTTGTTGGCGAAACCGCCGCGGTTCCAGCCGGCCTCGATCGGTTGCTCGCGGCCGCTGGCGTCGTACGCGCGGACCGTGAGCACGTGCTCGCCGGGCGTGGCCTCCCAGTCGTAGGCGAAGGCCCGCCAGGCGAGCTCGTCGTTGCCGAGGGCATCCAACGTGGCCTCGTGCCAGTTCACCCCGGCGTCGGTGCTGACCTCGACCCGCTCGATCGGCGCCCAGCCGGACCAGGCCCGGCCCAGCAGCGGAACGGTGCCAGCGGCAACGAAACGGTGCCGGCTCATGAAGTCGGGGAAGCCCGGCGGGATCAGCAGCGCCCGCGGCTCGATCCGGGTGACTGCTTCACCGGGGTCGTCCGGTGCGGTGCGGATCCGGTACGCGACCGCGTTCTGGAACCCGTCGAACTCGTGGTCGATCAGCTCGATCGACCGCAGCCATTTCACGCTCGCCATTCCGTACCACCCGGGTACGACGAGGCGCAGCGGGTATCCGTGCTGCGGCGGCAGCGGCTGACCGTTCATCTCCCAGGCGACGATCGCGCCGGAGTCGATCGCCTCGGTCACACTCAACCCGCGCTGATAATCCTGCTCGACCCCGCGCTCCACCCCGTGATCCGCGCCGGTGAACACCACGTCCACGGCATCCTCGCGGATCCCGGCCGCCCGCAGCAGATCGGACAGCAGCACGCCGGTCCACTCCGCCGTACCGACGGCTTCGGTCAACCAGGGCTGGCTGATCGGCCGCGGCTGCAACGCGGCCCGCCCGTTGCCCGCGCACTCCAACGTCACCCGGACGGTACGGCGTCCCATCGCCCGCATCTCGGTCAGCCCGAACGACAACGGTTGCTCGACGCACCCGTCCACAGTGAGCCGCCAATTGGCCGCGTTCGTTGCCGGGATGTCGTAATGCACCAGCACGTAGTGCAGTCCGGGAGGCGTCAGTTCGTACCGCAGTCCCTCCAGCGGCATCCCGTGATTCCGCGCCGCCAGCTGCAACTCGTCCCCGGTAATCCCCTCACCGGTGTCCGCCAGCCGCCCCGCCACGCTGAATTGCTCGATCGACATCGTAGATCCCCCTCCCCTAGAGCGTCAGCCTAGAGGTTGTGACCGGACTACAACCACCCGTTGTCGAGGGCGATCCGGGCGGCCTCGGCCCGGGTGCGGGCGCCGGTCTTGCCGATGGCGGCGGAGAGGTGGTTCCGGACGGTGCCTTCGGAGAGGTGGAGCTCCTTCGCGATGTCGGCGACCGTGCCTCCCTCCCGGGCGGCGCGCAGTACGTCGGACTCCCGGCCGGTCAGCGGGCTCGTTCCCGCGACCAGGGTCTCGGCGGCCAGTGACGGATCGACCACGCGGAGACCTTGGTGCACCCGGCGTACGGCGTCCGCGAGCTGGGTCGCGGGAGTGTCCTTCACGACGAAACCGGCAGCACCCGCCTCCATCGCGCGGCGCAGGTACCCGGGCCGGCCGAAGGTGGTCACCATCAGCACCCGGACCCCGGGCACGGCGGACCGCAGTGCCGCGGCGGCCTCGATCCCGTCGAGTCCCGGCATCTCCACGTCCAGCAGGGCGACGTCCGGCTTGGTCGCCTTCGCGGCCTCGATCACCTCGTCACCACGGCTGACCTCGGACACCACCTCCAGGTCGGACTCGAGATCCAGCAACGCGGCCAGGGCTCCACGGACCAGTGCCTGGTCGTCGGCGATCAGCAGTCGGATACTCACGGGCCAACTCTGACAGCCAGTCGGAATCCGCCGCCAGGTGCCTGGCCGACCTGCACACTCGCACCGGCCTGGTCCGCCCGCTCGCGCAACCCCACGAGCCCGTGCCCGGATGCGCCCCCGCCGGGTGTCGGACCCTTGCCGTCGTCGATGACCTCGATCTGGGTGGCGCTGAGCTTGATCGTGCAGCGCTTCGCGCCCGAGTGCCGTACGACGTTCGTCACGCCCTCCCGGATCACCCAGGCGAAGAGCTCCCGGATCTCCTCCGGGACCTCGTCGATCGTGGTCGGAAGATCGGCCTTGATCTCGGCTGCCTGCAGTGCGGCCCGGGCGGACACCAGCTCGCCGGCCAGACTCAGCTCGCGGTATCCCGCGACCGCCGCCCGGACATCGGCCAGCGCTGCCCGAGCGAGACTCTCCACATCGGCCACCTCGGCCGCGGCTCGCTCGGGGTTCGCCTCGATCAACTTGCCGGCCAGCTCCGCCTTCACTGTGATGACGGTCAGCGAGTGGCCGAGGATGTCGTGCAGATCCCGGGCGAACCGGTTTCGTTCCTCCTGCACGGCCAGCTCGGCCATGTCCTTGCGGGTGGCGTTGAGCTCGATACTGCGCTGGATCGCCCGCCGCAGGCCGAACACCGCCAGCGCGCCGAGGAAGATCGCGAACCCGTAGCTGCCGTCATCGGACCAGCCCGGCACCAGCCGCATCGACAGCTCGGCGCCACCGAGCAGGACCGCGACGATCCCCACGGCGAGCCGGACCTCGAGCGCCATCATCGCGATCGCCGCGATGTAGACCAGGCAGGTGAGCGCCTTCTGGCCGGCCGACGGCAGCATCAGCAGGCACAGCGCGAGCATGCCCGCCAGGTAGGCCAGCCGTTGCCAGGTCGGCAGCCCGCCGACGCCGAGCCCGACCCAGCGGATCCAGGCGAAGAAACCGAGGTACGACGCCGCGAACAGGATCACCGTGACCAGCCCGAGGACCCGGGTCGGGCCATGCTGGTGATCGAGGATCTCCTCGAACGGCTGGGACAGGTAGAACAACCAGATCCCGGCCGCCAGCCAACCCCACCGGCCGGGTCCGGTCCGTTCCCGGTCCGGCCCATCCAGCAGGGTTGGCAGCCTCCTCATGATGGTCACGGTAGTGGCTTCGGTGTCGAGACCGGGTCCCGAGCTCAGGCCCGCGCGGTGTCGGCGCGGAACCGGCGCAGGCCGATCATGCCGAGGACGACGGTCCAGCCGAGCACCACCAGCAGCGCCTGGGTGTCCACGCCGCCCGCGGTCAGGGCGCTGCGGGAGGTCAGACCGGTCCAGTACGCCGGGGTCAGCTGGGCAATGTGCTTCATGATCGACGGCATCTGGTCGACCGGCAGCCACAGTCCGCCGAAGGCCGCGATCAGCATCGTGCTCAGACCGGTGATCGGCTGCACGCTGTCCGGCTTGGCGATGTACCCGATGACCAGGCCGATGGCTGCGAACGGCAGGGCGCCGAGCCAGGAGACCAGCGCGACCGTCACCCACTGGCTCAGACTCAGGTGGACGTGGCCGAAGATCATGCCGAAGACGAACACGACCAGCAGCGGCGGGATCGCCAGCAGCAGTGACAGGATCACCTTGGTGACGACGTACGCCTGCGGCTTCAGCGGGGTGAGCCGCAGCGTCCGGTTCCAGCCGCCGTCGCGCTCGGCCGCGATCACCCCGCCGCTGCTCATCGCCGCGGACATCGAGCCGAACATCGCCATACTCACCATCACGTAGGCGATCGCGGAGATCCCGCCCTCGCTGGCGTCCTTCGGCAGCGTCATGCCGAAGATCATGAACAGCACCAGCGGCATCAGGATCGAGAAGATCAGCACCCGCCGGTTCCGCAGCGTGCGGCGGATGTCGAAGATCAGATAGTCGCGGTTCATGCCAGGCTCTCCTGCTCTGCGCTGATGGCCAGTACGGCGTCCTCCAGGTCGGCGGACGTGACTTCGATGTCGTGGGCTGCTGTGTTCTCCAGCAGGTACCGCAGGGTGTCGTCGGAGTCCGCGCACTGCAGCAGAACGACCTCGCCGCGCGTCTCGACGTTCCGTACGCCGGGCAGCGACGCGAGCGCAGCCAGGTCGGCACCGGGAACGGTGGCTCGGATGGTCCGGCCGGACACGCTCGCCTTGATCTGCGCAGCGGTGCCATCGGCAACGACTTTGCCGTGCCGCATCAGCACCACGCGGTCGGCGTACGCGTCGGCCTCTTCCAGGTAGTGCGTCGCGAACAGCACGGTCCGGCCGCGCGCGGTCTCGTCGTGCATCGACGCCCAGAAGTCGCGCCGGGACTCGACGTCCATGCCGGTCGTCGGCTCGTCCAGCACGATCAGCTCAGGCTGCGGGATGATCGCCATCGCGAACCGCACCCGCTGCTTCTGGCCGCCGGACAGGCCCTTCATCTTCCGATCGGTCAGGTCGGCGATCCCGGCCCGCTCGAGCGCCTCCTTCACCGGCATCGGGTCCTTGTGCAGGCCGGCCACCAGGTTCAGCAGCTCGCCGACCTTGGCGTCCTCGATGATCCCGCCGCTCTGCAACATCACCCCGACGTGGCCCTTGGCAATCGCCTCGACCGGCGTCCCGTCGTACACCTGCACGCTGCCCTGATCCGGCTTCACCAGCCCGAGCAGCATCTCGATCGTCGTCGACTTACCGGCACCGTTCGGCCCCAGCAACGCCACCACCTCACCGGCCCGGATGGTCAGATCCACCCCGGCGACGGCCTGCACGTCCCCATACTTCTTGGTCACACCCCGCAGGCTGACCGCAGTCGTTGTCGTCATACCTGTAGCTTTCCGCCGGCCGTCGCCCCACCCCTGGATCGCCCGTCACGACCCACCCATGACATCCGTCAGCACGGGGCTAGTCCAAAAGAACACCGCTCCGCGACGGCTGCCCCATCGGCCACCTTCGGCGGCAGCCGCGGATCGTGTCACGAGCTGGCGGGTTTGGCGCGGGGGCTGTGGACACGTGGTGTGTGTCGCCGAGCTGATGGCGGGTGAGGCAGAAGGGACACCGCTTCGCGGCGGCCCGATCGGCCGCCTTCGGCGGCGGGCGCGGAGTCGTGTCACGGGCCGGCGGGTATGGCGCGGGGTGTGGACACGTGGTGATGCAGAAGGACGCCTCTTCGCGGCGGCGCAGAGCCGTGTCACGAGCCACTGGGTTGGTGTGGGTGCCGGGCCTGGATAGGCGATGGGTGGGCGGCACGGGGTGGCGCGAGGGTTCGCCCCGTGGGGAGGTGGGCAGTTGACCGCGTCCGGCGCAGGTTGGGACTGCGGTCGCGGGTGGGGACTGCGGTCGCGGGCGTGGATGGTGCGCGTATGTCTTAGGCGGGACGTGGTGACGCTGAGGTGGGCTCGGGCTGGAGCGCAGGTGAGGATCGCCGGCTGAGCCAGGGCGCTAACGGATCTCGGCATTCGCGGCAGGCGTGAGTTGGCGAGTTGATCGGGTCCCGAGGTTGACGCGACCGGGTTCGAGGACGCGCAGGTGCGGCAACGATCGACGGCTGTGGGCACCGGCGGTTCGCAGCCTTTGTCGTGGTGGTGGCTTCGGGCCGCCGGTCCGCGTGGGTGGGTTATGGGGCGGGTCCGGAGGTGGTTATGGACTCTTGCCATGGGTCGGCGACTCGGTCGTGGTGGTCGTCGGGGGGATCGTCGGGGAGCGGGGTTGTGTCTGAGGCGACGGGCTCGGGTGTGGGGGTGGGAGGTTCGCCCCAGATGGCGAGGCTTGCGGCTTCGCGGAGGGCGGATGGTGTGATGCCTTCGGGGTGCTCGGCCTGGAGGCGTCGATGGAGCAGGCCTGGGCGGGTTGTGTTTGTGGTGAGGCTGGAGGAGTCGGGCGTCGGTGAGGCGGCGACAATTGCTGATGGGGTTGTCGTTTCTGATGTGGTGGTGCTTGAGGCGACGTGGTCGACATCCGGCTCCCGGTTGCCGAGAACATCCGAGTTGTGGGCAGGCGGGGCCGTGGACGGGGATGGTGGGGGTGTCCGGCCGGGGCCTGGCGGTGTGGTTACACCGGGAGGACCGGTGCGCGATGGGGGCGTGCGGGGAGGACCGGATGAGGCCGGTCCGGTGGGTGGTGAGGGCGGGGCGGACTTGTGCCTTGAATGACCGGCGTTGGGTTCGTGCGGTTGTCCCGGAGAGCTCTCGGCGGCGACGAGGTCGGCGCCTTGGACGGGGCGCGGTTGATGAGCTCGTTGGACGGTGCGGCTTGGGGGAGGTGGGTCGGCCCAGGTGGGGCGGGTTACGTGGACGACGCCGTTGGTGATGGTGATGGTCCAGTGGCCGTTGTGGAGGTCGGTGTGGTGGCGGCGGCAGAGGAGGGCGAGGTTGTGGATGGCGGTGGGGCCGTTGTCGATCCAGGAGGTGAGGTGGTGGGCGTCGCATTGGACGGGTGGGGCGCCGCAGATGACGCAGCCCTTGTCGCGGGTGTTGAGGGCGCGGCGGATTGCTCGGGTGACGAGGCGTTCGGCGCGGCCGACGTCGAGGGGTTCGGAGTTGGAGCCGAGGACGAGGGGGATGATTTTGGCGTCGCAGGCGATGCGGCGGATGGTGGCGGCGGAGAGGCCGTCGCTGTAGACGGTGTCGCCGATGGCGTTGGCGGTGGCGGTTTTGAGGTCGTTGAAGTCGATGGTGACGGTGATGTTGGCCTTGGCGCCGAAGCCGGGGATTCGGGCGGTCGTCGCGGCCGTTCGGTCCACGAGGGACGTTGCGGGGCCGGTGGTGATGGTGGTGGCTGTCGGGCTGGTGGCTGAGGTTGCCGTGTCGGCGTCGGTGTCGGTTATGGGCTGGGTGGCTGCTGCGGCTGTCGTGTGCGTGGTGCGGAGTTTGAATCCGGTGTCGGTGGCTGCGGCGGCGATGGTGAGGGCGGTGGTGAGGGCGTCGGCTTGGCGTTTGTCTCGGGGGCGGGGGTCGAGTTCGCCGTCGATGGTGCGGTGGGGGCGGGCGCCGGTGTGGATGAGGGTGC
>NZ_JBEZYF010000107.1:0-20101 GCF_040638415.1 Kribbella sp. NPDC026596
GCCCGCGACCGTGCGGTCGCGGAGGTTCTGGTTGAAGTCCAGGAAGATCGAAGCCTCGCCGCGTTCCTCCTTCCACCAGGCCGTCGTCACACCGTCGTCGCGGCGCTCGAGCTCGCGGCCGAGGCCGATCGCGGCGTGCCGGACCTGGTCGAAGGTCCACTCCGGCCGGATCCGCACGTAGATGTGGATACCCCGGTTGCCACTGGTCTTCGGATATCCCCGAAGGCCCAGCTCCTCGAGAAGTTCACGGGCGACGCCGGCCACCCGCCGGGCGTCGGCGAACGTCGCGCCGGGCTGTGGATCGAGATCGAGGCGCAGCTCGTCGGGGTGGTCGAGATCGTTGCTCCGCACGGCCCACGGGTGGAAGGTCAGCGTGCCCATGTGGGCCGCCCACACCGCGGCGGCAGGCTCCGTCAGGCACAGCTCGTCGATCGGGCGGCCGTTCGGCGTCAGGATGCGGCAGGTCTGGAGCCAGTCGGGCGCACCCTTGGGGAGGCGCTTGGAGTAGAAGCCGTCCCCGGTCTGACGACCGGTCGCATCCACCGACAGCGTCATCCCCTCGCGCCACCCGCCGGGCCAGCGTTCCAGGGCGACCGGACGGTCGCCGGAGGCTCGCATGAACGCGGGAGCCACACCGATGAAGTACTCGCAGACCTGCAGCTTCGTGACCTCCGGAGCCCAGTCGGTCGCTTCGTAGACAACCCGATCGGGGCTGGACACCCGGACCTCGCGGTCTCCCACGGTGACCACCACCGCTGTGCTCTTCGCCATGCCGCGACGCTATCGCCCGACGCCGACGAAAATGCGGAATTTCCCGCAAGGCTGCAGGAAAGGCAACTTTTCTCAACCTCTGGCCACGGTAGGTGACCGAGCGGTAACGTTCCTGCACCTCGTTCCTGGGGCGTGAGGCCCCCGGGACACCTCTGAAGGAGCGCGAGGATGAACAGATCCGCCCTGTTCGCCGCTGCCACCGCAGTGGCGACCACTACCGCCCTCGGTCTGTCCAGTGCCACCACCGCTACGGGTGCACCGACCGCAGACCCCGTCCCCACATCTGCCGCGGCCGTTGCCCGGGCGAAGGCCGCGATCGGCGACAATCTCGCCGTACTGCGGGCCACCGGTGCCGACGCGTTCGTGGTCAAGGACGTCATCGTCGACCCCGACGGCGCCAGCCACGTCCGGATGGACCGGACCATCGGTGGGCTCCAGGTCCTCGGTGGTGACGTGGTCGTCCACCAGGCCAAGGACGGCAGCTTCCAGAGCGCCAGCCTGACGCTGACCCGCAGCGCGAACGTGAACCGGACGCCGAAGGTCAGCGTCGCCTCGGCCACCTCGAAGGCACTCGGCAAGGGCCTGAAGGCCGAGGGCAAGCCCACGCTGGTGATCGAGGCCCGCAAGGGCGCGCCGCGGCTGGCCTACCTGATCACCACGGTCGGCACCCAGGCCGACGGTACGCCGAGCCACATCACCACGACCGTGGACGCCCTGACCGGCGCCGAGCTGGTGAGCGAGCAGCACATCGAGACGGCGACCGGTGACGGCCAGAGCCTCTACAGCGGGACCGTGCCGCTCGACACCACGCCGGCCACCGGCGGCTTCACACTGACCGACCCGGCCCGCGGCAACGGCTTCACCGCCGACGCGAACAACAAGACCGACTCCATCCTGTGCCAGCTGTTCGGCCTCGGCTGCCCGACGCCGACGCGCTTCACCGACGCGGACAACCACTGGGGCACCGGCACCAACGCGAACCGGGCCACCGCCGCCGTGGACGCGCACTACGGCGCCGCGACCACGTTCGACTACTACAAGAACACCCATGGCCGGAACGGCATCTTCAACGACGGCAAGGGCGTCCCGAGCCGGGTACACTACGGCACCAACTACGTGAACGCGTTCTGGGACGGCAAGCAGATGACGTACGGCGACGGCGACAACGTCGTCGCTGGTCCGCTCGTGTCGATCGACGTGGCCGGCCACGAGATGTCCCACGGCGTCACCTCGGCAACCGCGAACCTGACCTACTCCGGTGAGTCCGGCGGCCTGAACGAGGCGACCAGCGACATCTTCGGCACCCTCGTCGAGTTCTACTCGAACAAGGCGGCCGACCCGGGCGACTACTACATCGGCGAAGAGATCATGAAGGACCGCCCGGCGCTGCGGTTCATGGACAAGCCGAGCAAGGACGGCAACTCCCCCGACTGCTGGTCCTCGGGCGTCGGCAACCTCGACGTGCACTACTCCTCCGGGATCGCGAACCACTTCGCCTACCTGCTCGCCGAGGGCTCCGGCGCGAAGACGATCGGCGGCCTGCCGCACAACTCGCCGACCTGCAACGGTTCGACCGTCACCGGCGTCGGCCACGACAAGCTCGGCAAGATCTGGTACCGGGCACTGACCACATACATGACCACCGGTACGACGTACGCCCAGGCCCGGACCGCGACCCTGAACGCGGCCACCGACCTGTACGGCGCCAACAGCACCGAGCGCGCAACCGTCGCCGCCGCGTGGTCCGCAGTCAGCGTCAACTGACTGACTGTGACAACTTCGCCGGTCCTGTCCCACTGGGGCGGGCAGGACCGGCGAACAAACGTTTTGGCCATTGCTCCCCCGGTGCGGCCGACCTACCGTCACAAGCATGGGCGGGGATCCCGGGGCATTGAACAAGCTGCATCGCGCACGGCCGTTACTGCTCGTCGTCGACGCTGACCCTGGGCGTCTGGACCGATGCGAGACAGAGCTGGAACGCGGCTTCGGCGCGGACTTCCGTGTGCGCGGCGAACCGTCGGCCGCCGCCGCACTCGACTCCCTACGCCGGGCACACGATGCGGCACAGCGGGTCGCCGTTGTCCTGGTCGACCATGCCATCCCGGACGAGCACCGCGCCGAGATCTTCGCCGCGTCCCGGACGCTGCATCCCGACGCCCGCCGGGCGTTGCTGATCGAGTGGGGTGCGTGGGCGGACCGGGCGACCGCCGCCGCGATCCTGTCCGCGATGTCGGTCGGCGACATCAACTACTACGTACTCAAGCCGTGGATCGCGCACGACGAGCTGTTCCACCGAACGGTGGCGGAGTTCGTCCAGGAGTGGTCGCGGTACGAGGTCGCGAACTGGCGTGAGGTGGTGGTGATCGCCTCGGCCACTTCGGTCCGTGGTCAGGAGATCCGCAGCCTGCTCGCGCGCAACGGCATCCCGAGCGCTTTTCGGCCCAGCGGTTCGGACCTGGCGAACGACGTCCTGGAGTACATCGGGGAACCGGATCCGGGCGACGGTGTGCTGGTGTGGATGTCGGCGGTGGGTGGCGCCGTACTGCACGATCCGACCGATGTGGCGATCGCCGAGGCGTGGGGTGTGTCGACGAGGCTGGCCGAGGGCGAGGATTCGTCGTTCGACGTGCTCGTGATCGGCGCCGGCCCGGGTGGGCTGGCAGCGGCTGTCTACGCGTCGTCCGAGGGGCTGCGGACGCTGGTGGTGGAACGGGAGTCGATCGGCGGGCAGGCCGGAACGAGCTCGCTGATCCGCAACTACCTCGGGTTCTCGCGCGGGATCCGCGGGTCGGAGCTGGCGCAGCGGGGCTATCAGCAGGCGTGGGTGTTCGGTGCGCATTTCATGCTGATGCGGACGGTGGAGAAGATCGAAAAGCGGGACGGCCACTTCGTCGCCGTGATCGGTGATGTGGGCGAGGTGACGGCGCGGGCCGTGGTCCTGGCGACCGGGGTGTCCTATCGGCGGCTCGCCGTACCGTCGCTGGAGAAGCTGATGGGAAACGGCGTGTACTACGGCGCCAGTGTGTCGGAAGCCCATGGTTTGAAGGGGCTTGACGCCTGCGTGGTCGGCGGCGGGAACTCGGCCGGGCAGGCCGTGCTGCACCTGGCCCGGTACTGCCGGCAGGTCACGTTGGTGATCCGGGGCAAGGACCTGACCGCGAGCATGTCGCAGTACTTGATCGATGAGATCGACGCCGCGCCCAACGTGACCGTGCGCGCCTCGTGTGAGGTCGTCGGCGGTAGCGGCGAAGGACGGCTGCAGGAGGTGACGCTGCGGGATCGCGAGACCGGCGCCGAGGAGACGCTGCCCGCGAACGGGCTTTTCGTGATGATCGGCGCGGTGCCGGGGACCGGCTGGCTGCCGGAGGATCTCGGCCGCGAGGAGCACGGATTCGTGCTGACCGGCTCGGACGCGGCCGCGGATCCGCGGTGGCCCGAGGAGCGGCCGCCGCAGCCTTACGAGACGACCGTCCCGGGATTGTTCGCGATCGGGGATGTGCGCAGCGGGTCGGTCAAACGGGTCGCGTCCGCGGTGGGCGAGGGCTCGGTGGTCGTGTCGCAGATCCACACCCATCTCAAGGTCTCGTCGGATGCCTGATCGCGAGCGCGAGCGCGAGCGGGTGAACCAGACAACATCGCAGCGGTTCGTCTACACCCCGGCAATGGTCGCGCTGACCGCACTGGCGCTGCTCATCCCGCTGGCCGGGCTGATCCTGCTGATCCGCGAGCCGCGGCTCGACGTGCACTGGGAACATCACCCGTCGCACTTCTGGCTGGTGCTCGTGACGGCCGGGTTGAGCGCCGTACTGGCGTATGTGACAGGAGCGGCGGCGGTTCGGCGGGGCGATCCGCGAGTGCTGCTGGTGTCACTGGCGTTTCTGTCGGCGGCCGGGTTTCTCGGGTTGCACGCGCTGGCCACGCCGAAGGTGTTGCTGGACACACCGAACGCCGGGTTCACGCTCGCGACTCCGGTAGGTGTGGCGCTGGGGTCGGTGTTCGCGTTCTTGTCCAGCCTGAATCTGTCGGGTGGGCGGGCGGTTGCGGCGGTCCGCTGGGGGCGGTGGCTTCGGGCCGGACTGCTCACGCTGATGGCGTTGTGGGCAGCCGCTTCCGTGCTCCGGCTGCCACCGCTGCACGCCACGGCGGTGCCTGAGGTTGCCGACGGCATCCTTACGGCGCTCGCCGTACCGGCTGTCCTGCTTTACGTCATCGCCGCGGCTCGTTATCTGCGGACGTGGTGGGAGCGGCCGTCGCTGATGCTGTTGTCGATGGTCGCCGCGTTCGTGCTGCTGGCCGAGGCGATGGTCGCGCTGGTGTTCGCCCGGAACTGGGCGCTGTCGTGGTGGGAGTGGCACGCGCTCATGCTCGCCGCGTTCGTGCTGGTCATGGCCGGGGTGCGGATCCAGTGGTACGAGGAGCGGTTCGCGGATCTGTACCTGGAGGACACCGTCTCGGGACAGCGTGAGCTGAGCGTGCTGTTCGCGGACCTGGAGGGGTTCACGACATTCTCCGAGAAGCACGGTCCGGCCGAGGTCACCTCGATGCTGAACACGTACTTCCAGGTCGTCGTCCCGCCCGTCGTACGGCGGCATGGCGGCGTCGTCGACCGGATCATCGGGGACGCGCTGATGGTGACCTTCAACAAGCGCGGTGATCAGCCGGACCACGCGGCCCGGGCGGCCGCGGCAGGGCTCGCGTTGCAGGAGGCGGCGACCGCTGTCCGGGCAGCGCACCCGCACTGGCCGCAGTTCCGGGTCGGGATCAACAGCGGCATCGCGTCGGTCAGCCTGCTCGGGACCGAGGGCGGGCGGACCCACACCGTCATCGGCGACACCGTGAACGTGGCGTCCCGGATCGAGGGCCAGGCTCCGGGCGGCGGCGTCGCCATCGGCCCTGGGACCAAGGAGCTCCTGCCGGACGCTGTCACCGAGTCCCTGGGCCTGCTCACGCTCAAGGGCAAGGCCGAGCCGCTGGAGGTTCACCATCTGCTCGCGCTGCACGCCCACGCGCCCGGCGAATGATCACCCGTGCCTTTCGGGCACGTACCTGGTGTTCACGTGTTGGACCTTGGCCGGGCAGGGTCCCGGTGTGAGAATCCGGCACATGTCTGCCCAGATCCGATCACGGCGCCGCCTGGGCGCCCTCGTGGTCACTTCCAGTCTCGTCTTCGCCGGGGTGGCCGCGTTCGTGGCCCGACCGGCCGCGGCCGCGTCCGCCGACGTGGTCATCACCGAGGTGTACGGCGGTGGCGGCAACAGCGGCGCGCCGTACACCAATGACTTCATCGAGCTGACGAACAACAGCTCGGCCGCGGTCGACGTGAGCGGCTGGTCGGTCCAGTACGCCTCGTCCACCGGCACGACGTGGCAGGTCACGAGGCTGACGGGCAGCATCGCCCCGGGAGCGGCGTACCTGGTCCAGGAGGGCGCCGGCGCGGGGAACGGCGCACCGATGCCGACTCCGGACGTCTCGGGCACGATCATGATGGCGGCGGGCGCCGGCAAGGTCGCGCTGGTCACCACTCAGACCGCGCTCGCCTGTGGCTCAGCCTGCCACGCCGACCCGTCGGTGCGTGACTACGTGGGCTACGGCACCGCGGCGAACGACTCCGAGACCGCACCGACCGGCACGCTGTCGAACACGACGTCCGCGGCGCGCATCGACCCGACGAAGGACACCGACAACAACGGTGCCGACTTCGCCGTGGGCAACCCCTCGCCGGGCACGCTGACCTCGACCCCGACCGAACCGCCGGTCGACGCGAAGATCCACGACATCCAGGGCGCCGCGCACCTGTCGCCGCTGAACGGCAAGGTGGCCGAGAACGTGACCGGTGTGGTCACCGCGAAGACCACCAACGGGTTCTGGTTCCAGGACCCGCAGCCGGACAACGACCCGGTGACCAGCGAGGGCCTGTTCGTCTTCACCAGCTCCGCGCCGACGGTGTCGGTCGGTGACGCGGTCACGGTCAAGGGCACGGTCGCCGAGTTCCGCCCCGGCGGCTCGGGCGGCACCGACAACCTGACCACGACGGAGCTCACCAACCCGACCATCACCGTCACCGGCACCGCCGCCGTACCGGCTCCGACGATCGTCGGCCCGGGTGGGCGTGTCCCGCCGTCGACCGTGATCGACGACGACTCCAACGGTGACGTGGAGACCACCAGTACGGCGTTCGACCCGGCCAACGACGGGCTCGACTTCTGGGAGTCGCTGGAGGGGATGTGGCTGGGGATCGACCAGCCCGAGGTGACCGGCCCGACCAGTTCGTTCCGCGAACTGTCCGTCGTACCGGCCGGGTCCGGCGTACGGACCGTGCGCGGCGGCATCCTGCTGCAGAAGACCGACAGCAACCCCGAGCGCGTGCTGCTCGACGACGTACTCACGCCCATCCCGGACGCGAAGACGGGCGACAAGCTGGCCGGCGTGGTGACCGGTGTCCTGGACTACTCGTTCGGGAACTTCAAGTTCCTGCCGACCGTGACCCCGACCGTGATCGACGGTGGCGTGCAGCGGGAGACGACGCAGAAGTCCTCGCCGCTGCAGGTGTCGGTGGCGACGTTCAACGTGGAGAACCTGGACCCGTCCGACGGTGACGCCAAGTTCGACGGGCTGGCGCAGGCGGTCGTGAAGAACCTCGCCGCGCCGGACATCCTCGGCCTGGAGGAGGTGCAGGACAACGACGGCGCCACGAACTCCGGCACCACCGCGGCCAACGTCACCCTCGACATGCTCGTCGCCGCGATCCAGAAGGCGGGCGGACCGAAGTACGCCTACCGGCAGATCGACCCGGTCAACAACATGGAAGGCGGCGAGCCGGGCGGCAACATCCGGGTCGCATTCATGTACCGCACCGACAAGCCGGTGAAGTTCGTCGACCGCCCGGGCGGCGGCTCGACGGTCGCGACCACGATCACCACCGACCGGTTCGGCCGGCCGCACCTGAGCTCGTCGCCGGGCCGCGTCGACCCGGGGAACCAGGCGGCGTGGGCCGCCACCCGCGTCCCGCTGGCCGGCGAGTTCACCTGGCACGGGCAGACCCTGTTCGTGGTGGTCAACCACTTCAGCTCCAAGGGTGGCGACGACCCGCTGTGGGGCCGCACCCAGCCGCCGGTCCAGGTGACCGCGGCGAAGCGGCACCTGCAGGCCCAGGCGGTCCGCGGGTTCGCCGACCAGATCTTCGCCAAGGACAAGGGCGCGAACGTGATCGTGCTCGGTGACCTGAACGACTTCGACTGGTCCGAGACCGCCGACATCCTGGTCGGGTCGGGCACGACCGCGCTGATCGACATGCCGCGGACCCTGCCGCTGAAGGAGCGCTACAGCTATGTGTTCGAGGGCAACAGCCAGATCCTCGACCAGATCCTGATCTCGAAGAACCTGCAGCCCGCCTCGACGTACGACGTCGTCCACATGAACGCCGAGTTCCCGGACCAGATCAGTGACCACGACCCCCAGGTGGTCCGCGTCATCCCGCTCCCGTCCTGGGTGCGCTGACCGATCACGGGACCCTTACGTACGGCGTCCGGGCGGGGTTTTGCTTGCCCGGGCGCCGATACTGGGGTCGTGACAGATGACATCAAGCAGTACGCCGTGAGTAAGTCCGAGGCGGAGTGGAAGGCGCAACTCTCCCCCGCCGAGTTCCACGTGCTGCGCAAGGCCGGCACCGAGCGGCCGTTCACCGGTGAGTACACCGACACCAAGACCGTCGGTGTCTACAAGTGCCGGGCGTGTGACGCGGAACTCTTCCGAAGCGAGAACAAGTTCGACTCGCACTGCGGCTGGCCGTCGTTCTTCGCGCCGCTGGCCGAGGACCGGGTCCAGTACATCGAGGACTCCACCCTGGGCATGAAGCGCGTCGAGGTCCGGTGCGCCAACTGCGGCTCCCACCTGGGCCACGTCTTCGAAGGTGAGGGCTACAACACCCCCACCGACCTCCGCTACTGCATCAACAGCGTCAGCCTCAACCTCGAGCCCGCCTCAGCCTGAGGCCCGGGCCGCCTAGAAACTTCCAATGCCCTTGCCGATCATGACGACCCCGATCACCAGGAGAAGGGTCGCCATGACGACGGCGTTCTCGTGGACCAGCCAGCCGCGCAGCGACTCGAGTGGGGCGGCCATCCGGTCGGCGGCCGCGAGGTGGGCCAGCACCGGGACGGCGACGGTGGACGCGGCGATCACGGTGAAGATCACCAGCACGACGACGACCTGACCTGTGCCGAGTGATGCGGACCCGATGGCGATGCCGGCCCCGGCGGCCATGATCAGGTTCTTCGGGTTCAGGGCCGAGAGCAGGAAGCCGAGGCCGAGTCCCTTGACCGGGGTCAGCGTGTCGATGGCCGACATCCACTTCGGCAGCGCCGGCTCGGCGTCGGTCCGGGGCCGGCCTCGCCACTCACGGACCGCCAGCAGGATGAGCAGTGCCCCCAGCACCAGCTTGATCGTGCCGAGCACCGGCTTCGACGCGTCGGAGTCCGACTCCGGCAGGAGCGCGGACAGCAAGGTGAACGCCGTCGCCGCGACGACGATCCCGGCCACCCACCCGGCCAGGAATCCGATGCTCGTCGACCCCGCCCTGGGCGAGAGCAGCATGAGAATCGCGGCAATCACCGGAATGGGGCTGATCGCCACCCCCAGCGCGAGCGGCAGGATCTCGCCGATGACACCACCCATGTCGCCGTCCTCTCGATTCCCCTGGTGCCGACCGTCAGAAGTCGATCACCCGCCGCCACGGACCGACATCACCCACGCGGGATGAGGATGCTCCGGGCGTCGCCCGCTGACGCACTAAAGTGAGCCAGCGTGGCTGACGACACCCGGAGACCCGGCGTTCTCGATGTCCTTGCTGCCGACCAGCCCTGGGAGGTGCCGGGCGACTGGCTGGCCGGTGTCCGCAGCCAGCTGCGCGCCTGGGCCGAGGACCCGAACACGCTGCGGCCGGCCGCCTTTCCGGACTTCGTCAACGGGACGCCGGCCGCGGTGTGGTTCACCCATCAGGTCGCCCCGCTGCTGACCGGCTGGATCCCGGTCCTGCACGGCGAGTACGCCGACATCGCGGCCGAACTCACTCGGGACTTCTACCGGCCGCCGTACCGGTTCGGCGGTGCCGGATACGTGATCCGGGTCGCGGACACCGACTGGCCGCTGCAGGCGGTGTCTGGTGCACGGAGCTTCCCCGAGCAGGCCCGCCGACAGGCGCTGCAGCTGTCTCGGGACGTGGTGAGTCTGTTCGTCGACGCGCCGCCGATGGCGGCTCGCGCCCGTGTTCTGACCACCGTGTTCGACCGGGTGCTGGCCGACCGCGAGGTCACTCGCATGCACGCCCTTGCCGACTACGAGACGATCGCACAGTTCTGGCGGACCGCCGCGCTCAGCGACAACGAGCGCGCGGTGCTGCCGGAGCTGGCCGGCTCCGCGTCGGCCCTGCAGTACTCGCTCAGCACGCTGCAGGACGCGCACACCAAGCTGCTGATGACGGTTCCGGACGACCAGGCCGGCTCCTTCGCGCAGCTGATGGCTCAGCTGATCCTGACGACCGGGCTCGACGGCCTTCCGCCGGCCGTTGGTCAGGTCATGGGCGGCGCCGGCTGGGACGTGGTGAACGCGGTCGCTGACACCAAGGACGACTTCGAGCCGGCTGCCTGGCTGGCCGGGAACACCGAGTGGCTCGCCCGTGCGGTGCGCGACGACCAGCAGGTACTCGCGCGCTCCTGGGCCGCGGCCGCTACCCGCGTGTCGGTCCACCTGTCCGGCGTCTTGTCGGACGCACCCTGGCCGGACCCGCAGATCCCGGACCTGACTACCTTCTTCCGGCACCTCCACGAAGACCACCGCCAGCCGGTCGAGGCTGTCCCGGAGCCGAGGATCGCGGCCGTCCCCGCGCCCGAACCTGTGGCCGAGGTCGCTCCTGAGCCCGAGCCGCCGGCCCAGCCTGAGCCTGCGCCGATCGCCGACGTCGCTCTGGAGTCCGTCGCTCCTCAGAGCCGGCCAGAGCCTGAGGAGTTGGTTCTTCCCGGGGCTACGCCTGGGGACAACCCGCTCGCGGAGCTGGACACGCTGATCGGGCTGGACTCGGTCAAGGACGCGGTCCGCCGGATGGTGGCCGAGGTCAGGACCAACCTGCGCCGCAAGGAGCTCGGTCTGCCGACGCACGAGCGCGCCCGGCACATGGTGTTCGTCGGCAAGCCCGGTACCGCCAAGACCACGATCGCCCGGCTGCTCAGCCGGATCTACAAGCAGCTCGGCGTACTCGAGCAGGGTCACGTGATCGAGGTGGACCGGTCCGACCTGGTCGGTTCCAGCGTCGGCCAGACCGCGCCGATGACCGCGGCCAAGTTCCGCGAGGCAATCGGCGGGGTGCTGTTCGTCGACGAGGCGTACACCCTGGTGCCGGAGAACAGCCCGGGCGACTTCGGCCTCGAAGCCGTCACCACGATCCTGAAGATGATGGAGGACCACCGCGACGACTGCATCGTGATCGTCGCCGGGTACCACCGCGAGATGCAGCGGTTCATGGAGTCCAACACCGGGCTGGCCTCACGGTTCCCGAAGCTGCTGTCGTTCAGCGAGTACGACAACGACCAGCTGATCGCGATCTTCGAGCTGCAGGCCGGGCACAAGGGCATGATCTACACCGACGACGTGCTGGCCAAGGTCCGCAGCGTCATCCCGCCGGCGCCGCGCAGCCACAACTTCGGCAACGGCCGGTTCATCCGGAACGTGCTCGAGGAGGCCATCTCCAACCAGGCGACCCGGCTGTCCACCCGCGACGCGGACAGCCTGACCGAGCGCGATCTGCGCGAACTGCTCCCCGACGACGTCAAGCCGCCCTCGTCCATGCGCGCCGAGGACTACCTGTTCCAGAAGCCTGGCACCTAAACAGGCGTGGCGAGGGCGACCGGGTTGCCTTCGGGGTCGGAGACGTAGGCCTGGCGCTCGCCCCAGGGCATGGTCGCCGGCTCCTGCAGGACTTTGTACCCGGCGGCCCGGAAGGATTCCACAGCCGCTTCGACGTCGTCGACGTACACGAAGAGCTCGAAGCGGGGCGCCGTACCGACGGTGATGCCGAGCTGGGCTTCCGGCCAGCTCTCGTCGGACAGCCCGAGCGAGGAGTCGCCGCGTTCCAGGCCGACGTAGTGCGGTTCGCCGTCCAGCGGGAACTGGTACGTCGACTCGTAGCCGAGCAGCGTGTAGAACTCCACGGACCGGCGTACGTCGGCGACGTACAGGACCGGGAACGCCTTGCGGTGCACGTCCGCTACGCCAGGTTCGTGACCAGCTCGCCGAGCTCGGTCCGCTTGCCGGTGTAGAACGGGGTCTCCTCGCGGACGTGCCGCCGGGCCGTGGACCCGCGCAGATCGCGCATCAGGTCGACCATCCGGTGCAGCTCGTCGGCCTCGAACGCCAGCATCCACTCGTAGTCGCCGAGCGCGAACGACGCCACCGTGTTCGCTCGCACGTCCGGGTACGTGCGCGCCATCTTGCCGTGCTCGGCCAGCATGAAGCGCCGCTCCTCGTCCGGCAGCAGGTACCACTCGTAGGACCGCACGAACGGGTAGACGCACACGTACGCCCGCGGCTCCTCGTCGGCCAGGAACGCCGGGATGTGGCTCTTGTTGAACTCCGCCGGCCGGTGCAGCGCGAACTGCGACCAGACCGGAACCAGGTGCCGCCCGAGCCGCGACCGGCGCAGCGCGTGGTACGCCTTCTGCAGCGCGTCCGAAGTCGGCGCGTGCCACCAGATCATGAAGTCGGCGTCGGCCCGGAATCCTTCGACGTCGTAGATCCCGCGGATCACCACGTCGTCGTCGGCCCGCAGCTTCGCCAGCAGGTCGGACAGCTCGGCGGTCAGCTCGTCCCGGTCCGCGTCCCCCAGCGGCGTCTCGACCTTGAAGACCGACCACAGGGTGTACCGGATCACATTGTTGAGTTCGCGAGCTTTCGGCTTCTCTGTCACGAACCCATTGTCTCCAATGCGGCCAGATGAGCCTGCACCCGGGTGGCTGCCGTACTGCCCGACGCCACGCAGGCAGCGATCCCCACACCCTGGTACGCCGCTCCGCACACAGCCAGCCCGGGCTCTGCCGCCACGGCCGCCTCCACCCGGTCAACGCGGTCCAGATGCCCCACGGCGTACTGCGGAAGCCCACCACCCCACCGGGTCACCAGCGACCCGACCACCCGCGCTTGCAACCCCATGGCACGCCCGAGGTCCACGGTAGCCAGCGCTACCAGCTCCTCATCGGATCGCTGCAGGACGTATTCCTCACCGAGCCGTCCCACCGAGGCACGCAGGACCGCCAGGTCTCCCCCGGCCTCGCCCGACCACTCCCACTTCGCGTGCGAGTACGTCGCAGCCTTGATCGTCCGCCCTTCCACCGACGGCACCAGGAACCCCGACCCGATCGCATCAGCCGGCCAGTCCTTCTTCCGGACCGCCAGCGTCACGATCGCCATGCTCGCGTACTCGATCGTCGCCAGCTCGGTCGATGCCACGGGCACCAGGTCGGCCAGCATCCGGGCCGCGGGCGGCGCCGGAACGGCGACGATCACGGCGTCCGCGGTCAGCAGAGTCGGCGCCGGCACCGGCCCGGCCTCCAGCGCGTAACCATCGGCCGTCCGCGTGATCCGCCGTACGGCGAGCTTGCGCCGGATCTCGACACCGCGAGCCGTCAGATCCTTCTCGAGCGCGTCGATCACCCGGTTGACCCCACCGACGACGCCCGCGAACACCGGCTGACCGGCCCGGCGCTGCCCGGCCTCCCGCAGCTCGGCGGTCGCCGCGAGCAGACTCGGCGCGGTTCGCAGCTTGGCGTAGAGCTCCGGGACCGCGGCCGCCAGCGAAATCTCGTCAGCCTTGCCGGCGTACACCCCGCCGAGCAGCGGATCGATCAGCTTGTCCGTCACCGCGTGCCCCATGCGCTCGGCGACGAACCGCCCGATCGCGACATCCTCGGTGAGCTCCGGCGCCGGCAACTCCACCTCGTGCGCGACCTCCGCGGCGGCCGAAGGCCCGAGTACGTCGGCAGTCGCGGCCGGATCGACGGGGACACCCATGATCGTCGGCGGTATCGCCCAGATCTTGTCCCCGACCCACAGCCCCGCGGACGTCGTCCCCGGATGCACCACGTCACCGCCGAGCCCGACCGCGCGGATCAGGTCGACCGCCTCCGGCCGCCGGGCCAGCACCGACTCGGCGCCAAGGTCGACCGGCACCCCCTCGAGCTCAGCGCCCGCGAGCTTGCCACCCAGCCGTGGCGAGCCCTCGAGAACGGTGATCTGCGGCGGGTTCGGCCCAGTCGCCAGTGCGTGCGCAGCCGCCAGCCCACTGATCCCGCCACCAACCACAACTACCCGGCTCAAGCTTCCTCCAGCATCAACTCGTACCTCGTCCCCGGCCCCAGGTCCGTGTTCGACTTGCCGAACGGCCGGAAGCCGGCCCGCGTCAAGACCGCCTGCGACGCGGGGTTGCGGTCCGACGCCCCCGCCCACAGCCTCGTCAGCCGGTACTCCGACGCAGCGAGCTGGACGACCGCGCGCACCGCGGCCGTGGCGAGTCCCTTGCCGCCGGCCTTCTCCGCGATCCGGTAGCCGAGCTCGGCCGACCCGTCCTCGAGGTCGACCAGGTTCACCCTGCCGACCACCGCACCGGACTTGTCCACCAGGACGTGGAACTGGCAGACCCCGGCCTCCTGCTCGGCCAGGCGGGCCGCGTGAACGGCCGCGAAGGACGTGAAGTAGTCGTCACCGCGGTCCCACACCCACGCGGCGAAGTACTCGCGGTTCTCCAGCTCGAACGCGAGTACGGCGTCGGCGTGCGCGGCGGTGAGACGCTCCAGCGTCACCTCGTGGTCAGGCAGGTACACGGGCGGACTTCGCTTGGACGTACTTCACGATGCGGGTCAGGACCTCGGGGTCGGCGTTCGGCGGGACACCGTGGCCGAGGTTGAAGATGTGACCGGGCGCCGCCTGCCCCTCGGCGAGGATCCGGTCGATCTCGGGCTCGAGGGCGTCCCAGCCGGCGAAGAGCAGCGCCGGGTCCAGGTTGCCCTGCACCGGCTTCGGCCCCGCGCCGGCCGCCGTGATCCGCCGTACCGCCTCGTCCAGGGGCACGCGCCAGTCGACCCCGACGACGTCGGCGCCGGCCGCGCTCATCAGGCCGAGCAGCTCGCCCGTATTCACGCCGAAGTGCAACCGCGGTACGCCGTACGACGCCAGCGCGTCGAAGACCTTGGCCGAGTGCGGCTGGATGAACCGCTCGTAGTCCCGCGGCGACAGCCCGCCCGCCCACGAGTCGAACAGCTGGATCGCGGACGCACCCGCTTCGATCTGAACCGAGAGGTACGCGATGGCGACATCGGCCAACCGGTCCGCGAGCGCGTGCCACAGCGCCGGGTTGCCGTGCATGAGCGCCTTCGTCTTGGCGTGGTCCTTGCTCGGCCCACCCTCGACCAGGTACGACGCGACCGTGAACGGCGCGCCCGCGAACCCGATCAGCGGGGTCCCGCCGAGCTCGGAGACCAACTGCTGCACCGACTCCGTGATGTACGGCACATCGGCCGGTGTGACCGGGCGGACCGTCTCCAGACCGGCGGCGTCGCGGATCGGGTTCGCGACCACCGGGCCGACGCCGGGCTTGATCTCGATGTCGAAACCGACCGACTTCAGCGGCAGGACGATGTCGGAGTAGAAGACCGCCGCGTCCACGCCGTAACGGCGTACCGGCTGCAGCGTTATCTCCACGACGAGGTCGGGACGCATACACGACTCGAGCATCGTGGTCCCCTCACGAACCTTGTGATACTCCGGCAGCGAACGCCCCGCCTGGCGCATGAACCAGACCGGCGTGTGCGGTCCGGGCTCGCCGCGGGCCGCGAGCAAGAAGGGAGAACGGGCGATCGCCGAGGTGTCTGTCAAGGGCACAGAGCGATGATCCCACGCCGCCTTTACGCTGCTCACAGGGTGGTCGCGGCCTGTTACCGGCGCGTCGAGAGCAGCGTCGGTGAGTAATCGGTCGTAGGCTGCGAAGCATGGGTGCCCGCAAGCAGGTCGACGCGCCACCCGCGGAGTTCGCCGAGGCAGTGTCGCAATTGCGCGGTGCCCGGTTCCGGCCCGAGGTATTCGTCGAGGAGATGCCCGCACCGCAGCGGATCGCACCGCATGCGGCGGCGGTCAGCGCCGACGTGACGGTCGACGGCGACGACATCGCCACCGGCCGCCTGGTCATCCTCTACGACCCGGACGGGAACGACGCCTGGCAGTCGACCTTCCGCTGTGTCGCATACGTGCGTGCCGCCGTCGAACCGGAGATGGTGACCGACGCGCTGCTCGGTGGCGTGGGCTGGACCTGGTTGATGGAGGCGCTGACCGACCGGGGTGCGGACTTCCTGGCCCCGAGCGGTACCGTCACCAGAGTGGTTTCGGAAAGCTTCGGCGGCATGGCCGACGACGACGCGACGGCGGAGATCGAGATCCGCGCGTCCTGGAGTCCGGTACCGGGACCTGGTGACGGTGGCAGCGTGGACGTGACCCGGCACGCCGAGGCGTGGGGCGAGGTGCTCTGCACGGCGGCCGGCCTGCCGCCGGTTCCGCCGGGAGTGGTCGCGATGCCGACCCGGCGCGGACAGCGGGGCCGATGAGCCCAGCCGAGACCCAGCAGTCGCCCGTCCCGGACGACCCGACCGCGCAGTTGCCGTTGCTCGAGCTGCGCGACGGGCTCTCCGAGGTCGTCGACTCCGACTCCGCGCTGACCGAGGTGGTCGACGCCTTCCGCTCCGGCACGGGCCCGGTTGCCGTCGACGCCGAGCGCGCGTCCGGCTACCGGTACTCGCACCGCGCGTACCTGGTGCAGCTGCGCCGCGAGGGCTCCGGCTCCGCGCTGATCGACCCGATCCCGTTCGGTGACCTGTCCGCGCTCGGTGACGCGATCGTCGACACCGAGTGGATCATCCACGCCGCCAACCAGGACCTGGCCTGCCTGGCCGAGGTCGGGATGGTGCCGCGGACGGTGTTCGACACCGAGCTGGCCGGCCGCCTCCTCGGGTACCCGAAAGTCGGCCTGGCCTCGCTGGTGAGCGAAGTCCTCGGCTACCGGATGCGCAAGGAGCACTCGGCCGCCGACTGGTCGACCCGGCCGCTGCCCGCGCCCTGGCTCGTGTACGCCGCTCTGGACGTCGAGATGCTGATCGAGCTGCGCGAAGCGATCGAGCAGGAGCTGCGCCGTGAGGGCAAGTGGGAGTGGGCCGAGCAGGAGTTCTCCGCGATCCTCGAGGCTCCCCCGCGGGAGCCGAGGCCCGACCCGTGGCGCCGTACGTCGGGCATGCACCGGGTCCGCAATCGCCGGAGTCTGGCCGTCGTACGGGCGTTGTGGGAGGCCCGCGACCAGATCGCCGAGTCCGCGGACATCTCCCCCGGCCGGATCCTGCCGGACGCGGCGATCGTCGAGGCGGCGTCGGCGATGCCGGCCGACCGGGACACGCTGCAGCGGCTGACCGCGTTCAAGGGCCGCGGCGCGCACCGGTACATGCGGACCTGGTGGGAGGCCGTCGAGCACGCACGCCGCCTCCCCGAGTCCGAGCTCCCCAAACAAGGACCCCGGTACGACGGCCCGCCGCCGGCCCGTGCCTGGGCCGACCGGGACCCGGACGCCGCGGCGCGGTTGTCCGCCGCACGAGCCGCGGTCTCGGAGATCGCCGAGGCACACCGGCTGCCGACCGAGAACCTGCTCTCCCCCGACACGATCCGGCGCCTCGCATGGTCGCCGCCGCCCGACCTGAGCATCGACGTGGTGACGACCTTCCTGCGCGAGCACCACGCCCGCGGCTGGCAGATCGGCCTCACCGCCGAGATCCTGACCGACGCGATGGCCTCCGAGGCCGCGCCCGCCAAACCGCTGGACTGATCAGCCCACCGGGCGGTACAGCGAGCTCTGCACGTAGTCCAGCGCCTTCGTGAACTTCTCGTCGCCGAACCGGCGCCCCATCTCGGCCTCGTCGACAACCTCGATCCGCGTCTGCAGCCAGTACAAGTTCCCGAAGGGGTCGTGCACCCGCGCCACGACATCGCCCCAGAACAGATGCGTCGGCTCGGTCACCACCGTGCCCCCGGCCGCAACGGCCTTCTTCAGCGTCTCGTGCACATCCGGCACATAGAGCCGCAGGAACGCCGGCGTCGGCGGCCAGTCCGGCTTGTCGAACATCATCACCACCGAGTCCCCGATCCGCATCTCGGCGTGCCCGATGTTCCCCTGCTCGTCCACGACCCGTCCGCCCAGGTCCTCGGCATCGAACGCGGCCGCCAGGAAGTCCATCAGCCCGGCGGTGTCGCGCCCGATGATCCACGGCGTCACCGAGTGGTAGCCCTCGGGGATCGGGTTCACAGTCGTCATGATTCCTGCTCCTTCGTGGTCGGCTGCCCCTCACGCTAGAAGCAGTACAGGACAACTTCGGTCCTCTACTCCACGCTGACGGTCGGCCTTCGACGGATCTGATCGCCGAGGGTGAGAACGATCTGGAGTGCGCCGAGCAGGATCACCGTCGCGATGATGACGAAGATCGTGCGGTAGCTCAGCAGGCTGACGAGCAGGCTGCCGAGTGCGAGGGAGATCGCCTGCGGCGTGGACAGCAGGACCTCGACCGCGGTCGACACCCGGCCGATGAGGTGGCCGGGCGAGCGGCGCTGCAGCAACGTTGTGAACGCGACGAACGTCCACGGCAGGCCGAGACCACAGATGCCGGCGCCGACCAGCACCACCGCGATGGTGGGCGCGGCGGCGCAGACGATGGTGGCGACGGCCAGCGCGGCCAGGCCGATCGCACAGCCGGAGACCTCGCCGAGACGCCGTACGACGCGGCTCGCGGTGAGTCCGCCGATGACCGCGCCGACGCCCTGGCAGGTCACGAAGACGCCGGAGAAAGTCGGCGGCTTGTCGAAGGCGTCCATCAGCGCGTAGATCGACGACTCGAAGAAACCGATGACGAGGATCGAGATCGCGAGCCCACCGAGGACGTGGCGGAGCACCCGGTCGCCGACCAGGAAGCGGACACCCCCAAGGAGGTCCTCCCGGAAGGTGTTCCGCACCGGCGCGGGGCTCTCGGTGACCTTGATCGTCGCGATCAGCAGTCCGGCGACGACGAAGCTGGCCGCGTCGACGACCGCCACCAGCCAGCCGCCCGCGGTGGCGAAGATCGCGGCCCCGACCAGCGGCCCGAACAGCCGGTACCCCTCCTTGATCGTGGCGAGGCTGGAGTTGGCGTCGACGAGCAGGTCGTCCGGTAGCAACTCCTTGAGCAGCCCGTTGACGGCGGCGGGCAGGACGACGAACGAGACGCCGTACAGGAACGCGACCACCCAGATCAGCCAGACGTCGTTCTCACCCCGCACGAACACGAGTGGGAGCACCGCGGCCGCACTGGCGAAGTTGCCCCAGACGAGGATCGCCTTGCGGGGCAGCCGGTCGACCCAGACACCGAGCAGCGGAGCACCGAGCGCGGGCAGCACCATGAAGAAGAACGTCAGCCCGGCGAGCGCGTTGGAGCCGGTGAGCGTCTTCACCCACATGCTCAGCACCAGCAGCATCACCGAGTCGCCGAGCATCGACGTACTCAACCCGCCGAAGAGGCGCCGGAACCCGGGCTGCGCGAACAGCTTCCTCATGCCGGCTCGACCCCCGGGAGGTACGTCGGTACGCCCCACGCGACGAACTCGCACAGTCGCGAGCCGGGTGGTCGCTGCTCCGGTTCGGTCAGTCGCTCCACATGGCGGTCGAGGACCGCATTGATCGCGTCATTCATCTCCTTGAGCTCGTCCGCGGTCAGCCACGCGACCATCTCGGTGCTGCTGTGCGCCTCGCGCCATTCCTCGGACTCCTCCGGCGCGCGCTGCTGTGCCTCCCGCAGCCGGTCCATCGCGCGGCCCATCACCACCTCGGACAGCGCCTGCGCGGCCCGCCGCTCGTCGAGCGACCCGGACGCGTGCTCGTCGTCCCAGCGGAATCCGAGCCCGGGCACCTGCCACGGTCGCTGCCGGCCCTTCCCGCCCGCGGCCTCCTCCACGAATCCGTACTGCGCCAGCTTCCGAAGGTGCCACGAGCAGTTGGCCGGCGTCTCGTCGAGCCGATCGGCCAGTTCGGTCGCGGTCAGCGGACCGCTGATCGAGAGAAGCTCGATGATCGCCATCCGCACCGGGTGCGCCAGAGCGGTGAGTTCGCGCGGGTCGCTGAGGCGACGATGTGGGTTCGGCATGCGTCGAAAGTACTCTTTCGAAAGAGTTGTTGCAATAGAATCCGGATCAAAGAAATCGCCCACCGCGGACCCGCGGTGGGCGATCTGAC
>NZ_JBEZYF010000108.1:0-19940 GCF_040638415.1 Kribbella sp. NPDC026596
AGCACCTCAAACAACCCCCCCCCCTGGCCAATACCCCCCACACTCTCTCGGGGGGGTGCCCGGTTCCCGCGCTTACTGCGCGGGACCGTCAGACACGCCCTAGGTGGTCGGCAGGTTGGCGGCCAGCCAGTCGGGGTCGGGGGCGACCAGCTGGATGACGTCCAGCCAGGTGCCTTCGGGGTCGCGGACGAAGAAGTGCCGCTGGCCGAAGACCTCGGTGACCGGATCGGTCTCCAGCCGAACGCCTGCCTCGGCAAGGGCGGCGGCGACCTTGTCCACGTCGTCGACGATGAAGCCGAACAGGTGCGTGCTCTCCCCGGCGGCGGACACCGCGGCCGGGACCGTCGCGTGCCCGCGCTCGCAGATGGCCAGCTCCCAGTCGGCCTCGCCCCGGCGCAGGGTGATGAACCAGCCGAGGTCGATGGCGATCTGCAGGTCGAAGTACTGCTGGTAGAAGGTGGCGACCTCTGCCGTGCGGTCGGTGACCACGGTCGCGCCGAATGCTGCGGGTTGCATACCGTTCTCCTAATCACTACAGGTGTCGTTGTTGTGTACGACAGTTGTAGTGGACACCTGCTAGCCTTGTCAACATGCCCCGCAACCCCGAACGCCGGATCCAACTCGCCGACGCCGGCCTGAAGGTCCTCGCGGAAGCAGGCGCCCGCGGCCTGACCCACCGCGCCGTCGACGCCACGGCCGGCCTCCCCGCCGGCACCGCGTCCAACTACTTCCGTACGCGCGACGCCCTCCTCGGCGCCCTCGGTGAGCGGATCTTCGAGCGGCTGGGCCCCGACCAAGCAGTGATCGAGCCACTCGCCGAGCGAGAGCCGAGCCTGGACCTGATGACCGACTACGTCCGCTACATCGTCGAGCGATTGCTCGGCCGCCCGGAACTTTCCCTGGCCCTGCTCGAGCTCCGCCTCGAAGCCGCCCGTCGACCGGGCCTGCACGAGATCCTGTCCCGCACGATCAGGCAGGGCTTCGACGCCGACGTCGCCTTCAATGCGAACGCCGGACTGCCGGGCGGCGCCGAAGAGGTCCGCCTCCTGCACTTCGCGATCGACGGCCTGGTCCTGGACCAGCTCACGCCCGGCACCGGCCGCCCGTACGACGTCGACGCCATCACCACGCGCCTGGTCCGGCGCCTGGTCCGCGAGGACTAGACCGGTCGCTTGACCATCGCATACTCGGTATGCATACTCAGTATCCATGTCGATCAAGCATGGGTTGCTGGCGTTGCTGCGGGAGGGGCCGAAGTACGGCTACCAGTTGCGGGGTGAGTTCGAGGCCGCGACCGGAGCCACCTGGCCGCTGAACATCGGGCAGGTCTACACGACCCTCACCAGGCTCGAACGAGACGACTTGGTGAGTGCCGCGTCCGCTGAAGGTGACGGGCGGTCGATGTACGAGATCACCGACGCCGGCCGGGCCGAGCTGGCGAAGTGGTTCGAGACCCCGGTGGCGCGCGAGTCGCGCCCGCGGGACGAACTCGCCATCAAGCTCGCGCTCGCACTCGCCGTACCGGGCGTGGACGTGAGCGCCGTCGTCCAGCGGCAGCGGATGTCGACGATGGGATCGCTGCAGGAGCTGACCCGGCTGAAGCGCGGCAGTCGCGACGCAGAGATCTCGTGGCAGCTCGTGCTGGAATCGATGATCTTCGCCGCCGAGGCCGAGATCCGCTGGCTCGACCACTGCGAAGCCCTGCTCTTACGCCACCGCGGCCGTCCCGCCGCGACACCACAGACCCACGCGGTACCAAATGAGCAGGAGGCCAGACGATGAGCGCCGTTCTCGACATCCGCGGCCTGACCAGGACCCACGGTCAGGGCGAGCAGGCCGTCCACGCTCTCCGCGGCGTCGACCTCGCGGTGGCGCCCGGTGAGCTCGTCGCCGTGATGGGCCCGTCCGGCTCCGGCAAGTCCACGCTGCTCACTTGCGCCGGCGGACTCGACCAGCCCACCAACGGCGAAGTACTTGTCGACGGCAATGACCTGGCGACGCTGAGCCGCAACGCGGTCGCCGCGCTCCGGCGGAGAAGGATCGGCTACGTCTTCCAGGACTTCAACCTGATCCCCGCCCTCACCGCGGCCGAGAACGTCTCCCTTCCCCTGGAGCTCGACGGCACCCGGACCCGAACCGCCCGCAAGTACGCCGAAGCCGCCTTACAGGAGGTGGGTATCGATGATCTCGCCGACCGATTCCCCGAAGACATGTCCGGTGGCCAACGGCAACGAGTCGCGATCGCCCGCGCGATCGTCGGCGAACGGCGCCTGCTTCTCGCCGACGAACCGACCGGCGCTCTCGACTCCGACACCGGCGAAGCGGTCCTCCAGCTACTCCGTGATCGCTGCGACCAGCACGGCATCGGCGGCGTCCTCGTCACCCACGACGCCCGGCACGCGGCCTGGGCCGATCGCGTGGTCTACCTGCGCGATGGTGTGCTGGTAGGCCAGTCCGGTCCGCTGCCCGAGGCCGACGCATTGCTGCAGGAAACGCTCTGATGGGCCACTGGGGTCCACCATTGCGGATCGCCCGACGGACGACGAGGAAGTCGCTGGGCCGGACCTTCCTGGTCGCGGCGCTGATCGGCCTGCCGGTAGTCGCGGCGACCTGGATGGGAGTTGTCTTCCAGACCTCGAGCCCGAAGGGTGAAACGCTCGCCACGATCACGGTCGGCCGGGCCGACGCCCAGTTGAGCGTGACGCAGTACGGGAAGCTCCAGGAGTTGCCTGGCGGGCCGTCGCTGCAGTTCGGCGAGCCGCCCGTAGTCCGCGGCGCCGAGCAGGCGGTCCGGACGCCGTCGACGTTCGATCCACTGCCGTTGCTGCCGGCCGGGAGTACCGTCGCCCGCCAGTTCGTCGACGCCGGCACGGTCGAGATCCGGGGCCCCGGGTCGAACACCTCCGTCGGCCTCGTCACCGGCGACGGGACGAGTCCGCTCACCCGGGGCACCGTGAAGCTGGACGAGGGCCGGCTGCCCGCGGCGAAGAACGAGATCGCCATCTCGCCGTCGCTGGCCGATCGCCTCGGACTCGGTACGGCGTCCGGCACCGTGGTCGCCGCGGACGGCACGAGCTACTCCGTCGTCGGGTTCGTCCGCTCGATCTCGGGTCCGGGCGCGCCTACGATCTTCGCCCCTCCGGACACGCCGCTGCAGACCGCGGACACCGCCGGCAGCGTGCGTTACCTGGTCAAGCTGCCCGCGGCGACCGATGCGGACAGCCTCTCGACCCAACTGCTCGGGCACGGCCTGTATCTGTTGCCGCGGGCAAGTATCGTCCACCCGCCGCCGGAGCCGTACGGCATGACGAGTGCGCAGATCGGCCCGTACGCCGCGGTGGCGCTGGTGATCGGCTTCGGCGTCCTCGAGATCGTCCTGCTCGCCGGTACGGCGTTCGCCGTCGGAGCCCGGCGGCAGACCCGGGAACTGGGCCTCGTGATGGCGGCCGGCGGGACACCGCGGGACGTCCGCCGCATCGTGCTGATGCAAGGGCTGTTCGCCGGTCTGGCCGGGGTGATCGGCGGGCTCGCCCTCGCATTCGCGCTGGTCCTCGCAGGAAAGCCGCTGTGGGAGCGGATGACGTCGTCGGTGTTCGTCGCGTGGCAGGTTCCGTGGCGGACCGTCGTACTGATCGCTGCCCTCGGCTTGCTCGCCGGCCTCGCGGCGGCCGTCGTACCGGCGATCAGTGCGGGCCTGCAGGCGCCGATGGCGGCGCTGGCCGGACGATTCGCGACGACGGCGGTGAAGGCCCGGATCCGGGTGGCAACGGTCGTTCTGCTGATCGCCGGCGTGGTGTGCGTGGCCATCGGCAGCGGCCTGATCGCCGCTGCGCTGAAGCACGCGCAGCAATCGAGCCAGCCCGGTTACCAGCCGACGGCGACACCCACCGGGCCGATCGCCCTGGTGCTGCTCGGGATCACCGCGACGATCGCCGCCCTCGTGTGGATGTTGCCCAGTCTGGTCGGGAAGCTCGCCGGCCTGGCGCGGATGCTGCCGCTGAGCGCACGGATGGCCGTCCGGGACGCCGCCCGGCACCGGCACCGGACGGGTCCGGCGACAGCCGCGATCATGATGGCGGTGGCCGCGACGGCTGCAGTCGCCTTCGCGGCGTCGAACGCGATCGCGGCGGACGCGAAGGAGTACACCCCGATCGCGCGCGACGGTGACGCGGTCCTGCGGTTCGACACCGGCCCGGGTTCGCTGGCGTACTCGCGCACGATCGTCGACGACGTCGCCGCGCACCTGCCGGTCCGGCACACCTACGAGCTGGGTTCGATTTCGTTGCCGAACGCAAGGGCTGATCAGTACGGCTTCATGCCGTCGCTCTACGCCAACGCGCCCGAGAACACCGAAGGTATGACGGGGTACTCGGTGCTGGTGGTCGATCCCACGTTCATCGCGCGCTTCGGCGAGTACGGCGTCGAGGCCGCGGCCGAACTGCGGGCCGGCAAGGTCGTGATCCCCAGTACGAAGCTCACGGCCGGCCAGACCATCACGCTGCACAACCAAGGCCCGTCGGACACCGGCGACAAGGGCTGGGCCGTCGAGGCGGCCTCCGTGGGCATGACGCCGAACGTCGAGTTCCTCCGCAGCAGCGCGTTGATCACCCCGGACGGGGCCCGGAAGTACGGCCGGATCGACGTGTCCGAGATCCAGTACGAGCTGACCCGCAAGCCGACCGATACGGAGTTCGCCGCGGTGGCGCGGATCCTCGGCGGGGACGACGTACTGCAGTTGGAGGAGGGCTACCAGAGCCCGGCGCGCCTGTTCCTGATCGGGATTCTCGCGGCGGCGACCGTGGTCACCCTGCTCGGCGTGGCGATCTCCGTGTCGTTGTCGGCCGCCGAGGGCCGCGCGGATCTCGCGACCCTCGCGGCGATCGGGGCCCAACCGCGCCGGCGGCGGTCCCTGGCGGCCGCCCAAGCCTGGGTGCTCGGCCAGCTCGGCTGTGTTCTGGGGGTCGGTGTCGGCGCGCTCTACGGTTACACGGCCCACGCGGCCTTCGGCTCCCCGCACTTCATGGTCCCGTGGGCGGAACTCGGCGGCATCGTGATCGTCGTACCGCTCTTCGCCGGGCTGCTCGCCTGGCTGATGACACGGTCCCGGCTACCGATGGTGAGCCGGATCGACTAGCCGGCCTGGGCGATTTCGGGGTGGGCGACGGGGTACGGCGGTGTGCTTGTGACTCTCCATTGACCACAGGCACACCGCTGGTACACGACCAGGCCTTCGCTGACCTGATGGGACGACACCGCGTTCCAGCGGTGCCGATGGACTTCGTTTCCGGCTGTCATGTGTCCATCGTGATGTAATGGCATTATGCATCTCAACCCTTACGGCGCGGACGCGGTCCTGCTCGCGGTCAATCTGGTCACCCGGCCGGCGACCACCCCCGAGGAGCTGGCCGAGCGGTGCGAGGAAAGTGGCGTCGAGAGCCGCCTGGTCCGCGAGCGCCGCGTCACCGCGGCGGACCTGGCGGCAGTGCGAGTCGCTCTCGACGAGTGGCTCGCGGTCGTGGACGCGACCGATGAGCGGACGCGGGTCGACCTGATCAACGCGATGCTGGCCAAGTACACCGAGCATCCACGCCTCACCAACCACGCCGGCGACGGCTGGCACATGCACTACCGGCCGGACAGAGTGCCGGTCGGCCGGCTGGTCGCGACGCTGATCAGCACCGGTACGGCGCTGCACCTGGCGGGCCGTGGCATCACCAGGCTCGGGCGCTGTGCGGCGGCGGGCTGCGACACCGTGTACGCCGACCTCTCGCGCACCGGCCGGCAGCGGTACTGCAGCCCCGCCTGCGCGAACCGGGACGCGGTCCGGCGGCATCGCGCGAAGGCGTCCTGAGTTGTCCACAGGCGACCGTTCGGGGTGCGGACAGCGGATCCAGAAGCAGATCTAGGATGGGCAAATGACCGAGAGCAGCAGCGAGAGCCAGGAAATTCCGATGGCCGGTGCGCGGACCGAGGACGGCAAGGTGCTGATCGTCGGGCCGGACGGAATGGCCGTCGAGGGGCCGCCGCGCTCCGAGCGTGATCGGGACGAGCACGACGAGCAGGACGAACCGCGATCGGTGACCGAACTGGTCGAGCAGCCGGCCAAGGTGATGCGGGTGGCCAACATGATCCGCAACCTGCTCGAGGAGGTGAAGTCCGCTCCGCTCGACGAAGCCTCGCGGCAACGGCTGAAGGCGATCCACGAGGCGTCCATCAAGGAACTCGAGAGCGGCCTTGCGCCCGAGCTGGTCGAGGAGCTGGAACGGCTCAGCCTCGACTTCACCGACGACACCACGCCGACCGAGGCCGAGCTGCGGATCGCGCAGGCCCAGCTGGTGGGCTGGCTGGAGGGCTTGTTCCACGGCATCCAGACCGCGCTGTTCGCCCAGCAGATGGCGGCGCGCCAGCAGCTGGAGCAGATGCGCCGCGCACTCCCCGGTGGCCAGCAGGTGCCGGCCGAGGAGGGTGTCCCCGGTTTCCCCGGCGCGCCGCAGGCCGGCAACACCGACGGCCCCGGCAGCGGCGGGATGTATCTGTAGATCCCTTAATTCAAAGGCTGAAACAACTCTTCGAGGACGGCGGCGACGCCGTCCTCGTCGTTTGCCGGGCACACCACGTCGACCACGGCCAGTACGTCGGGATGCGCGTTGGCCACGCCGTACGACGTACCCGCCCAGGCCAGCATGGGCAGATCGTTGACCGAGTCACCGAACGCGATCGTCTCGGCCGCCGAAATCCCTTGGTCCGCAGCGAAATCGGCCAGCATCGCGGCCTTGGAGACACCACTCGCGGAGATCTCCACCAAACTGTGACCACCGCTGTGACTCGCGGTCACCCGATCGCCGACGACCGGACCGATGCGGGCCAGCAGTTCGTCGGAGTGCCAGCTGGGGTGGCGGACGAGCAGCTTGGCAGCCGGCTCGGAGAGAAGTACGTCGATGGCGGCGACCAGCGTGTTGTCGGGCCGCGGCCACCGGTTGAGGTAGTTCGGTTCCTGTCCGTAGCGGTCCGATCGCTCGATCGCGAACTCCACCTCGGGAATCTCCGCGCGGATCGCCTGCGCGACCTCGAGTGCGACCGCCGGGTCGATCAACCGGGTCCGGATCGCCTTGCGGCGCACGACGTCGTACAGAATGGCGCCGTTGGCAACTATTGCGACACCGTGATCACCGACCAGGTCGGACAGGTCGTGCAGCCAGCGAGGTGGCCGGGCGGTGACCATCACGAAAACACTTCCGGCGTGCTGGGCCGCGAGGACCGCCGCGCGGGTACGCGCCGACACCGTTCCGTCGCTGCGGACCAGCGTTCCGTCGAGATCGGTGCCGATCAGGCGGGGTGGACGAGGGCTGTCGGTGGCGGTCACGCGGCCACCGTATCCTCCAGGTTCCACTACTCCTGTCGGCACGTCCGGCGCAAGCCATCCGACGTCGGTTTCAGACGTTTCTGACTTATCTGATTGAGCTTTTGACAACGTCATCAGACCGTTACGGCAGGATGCTGCAAAGGCAGCAAGTTCCCCTGCGCAGCCCGGTTTGCGCGTGATTTCATGCGTTGGTCTGGCGGGGAACCGGGGGCGATTCGGCCGCGTCGTAAGCCTGTTCTGGATCAGCGCGACTGATACTGCCCCACCAACCCTGACCAACACACAAACGCCACCAAACCGTTGCGGAGTTGGCTGCAACCAAAACCGCGGCAGCGGCGTCAACAGTTATGGATCGGTGCGTCCCGCGCCCGGGACGACACGGTGGGTCCGGCAACAGTTCGCCGGTCCATCAGCTAGTGGATCTGTAGGACCGAACGTCGTTTCACCGTTCGTTCACGCGGGTCCTGATACTTGGGGAGCCATTGATGACCGTCAACAGCGCCAATCTAGCGGGGCCAGGGGGCAATAGCTCCCGAGTGGCTGTCGACACATCTTCCAACAGGGAAGGGGCAATGACCGGCTGCATCGCCCGCTCGGACATTTTCCAGCACCGCCTGATGGAAGAGCCGCCGCCCGCGTCCGCCACCCGTCGCACCCGGGAGCGGTACGAGCAACTGGTGCGTGACGCGAAAACGTTGTGCGCTGCATGCCCGCTGTTCACCGACTGCCTGTACAGCGCCGTCGCGGAGCACGACGTGAGCGGCTTCGTCGCCGGAACCACCGCGGTGCAACGGCGTTCGATCCGCAACCTGCTCGATGTCGAGGTCCAGGCCGACGACTTCGACCAGCTCGCCGGTGCCCGTGGCACCCGCCGGCCGGTCAGCCACGAGGAAGTGCTGCGGCTGCGTACGCAGTACCCCAACGACAGCCTGGAGTCCCTGGCGATGCGACTGGGATGCTCGCTGTCGACGGTGAAGCGTCACCTGCGCCGCGCCCGCCGCGGACAGAGCCCGGCGGCCAAGACGCCGCGGCCGCGCCCGGAGGTCAACGCCGTACTCGACGCGTTCGACACCGTGATCGACCACCAGCAGCTCCAGCCACGCCGGACCGGCAGCAGCCGGGTCGCCTGATCCGATACTCGGCCCGCCAGCGGACTATCGGAAGAAGGGCCCGGAACTCCTGTACATACAGGGGTTCCGGGCCTTTCGCTTGCTCTTGACAACCGTCAAGAATCAGAACCAGCGGTTGAGGACGGCGGCGACGCCGTCGTCCTGGACCGACTTGGTCACCTCGTCGGCGGCGGCCTTGACCTCGTCCGGCGACGTCCCCATCGCGATCCCGCGACCGGCGTACGTCAGCATCTCGATGTCGTTGCGGCCGTCACCGATCGCGACCAGGCCGGACGGGTCCAGGTCGTACTGAGCCAGCGCGACCTTCAGCCCGGTCGACTTGTCCACACCCTCGGGCGCGATGTCGAGCCACGCGGTCCAGCCGACGAAGTAGCTCACGCCGTGCAGGCCGAGGCGTTCCGCCAGGCGGACGAAGTCGGCCTCGGACTGCTCCGGGTCCCGGATGATCAACCGGGTCACGGGCTCCGGCGCGAGCTCGTCGTCGCTGACCACCCGGATCGTCGCACCGGTGCCGAGATCACCGTCCGGGAACGGCTTGGTGACCAGGTAACTGCCGTCGTACTCCTCGACCGCCATCCGGGCGTTCGGGGCGTACTTGCGCACGGAAGCGATCACCGTGGTCGGATCGAACGTCCGCTCGTCCACGACCTTCCCGTCCGGGAACCGCAGCGTGCGCGCACCGTTGCTGCAGACAACGAATCCGCCGGCCGGCAGGCCGAACCGCTCGGCCACCGGCTTCGTCGTCGACCAGGCCCGGCCGGTCGCCAGGATCACCGGCACCTGCGCGGCAGTACGGCGTACCGCGTCGACGACGGCGGGCGACAACCCCTCGTCGTGGTCGATCAGCGTTCCATCGATGTCCAGGGCAACGGCCGTCGGCCGCGGGCCGTCCGTCATCGGCCAACCGGTTCGAGGATCTCGCGGCCGCCCAGGTACGGGCGGAGAGCGGTCGGGACCCGGACCGAGCCGTCGGCCAGTTGGTGCGTCTCCAGGATGGCGACGATCCAGCGGGTGGTGGCCAGCGTCCCGTTCAGCGTCGCGACCGGCTGCGTCTTGCCGTCGGCGTCGCGGTGCCGGATGTTCAGCCGGCGGGCCTGGAAGTCGGTGCAGTTCGACGTCGAGGTCAGCTCCCGGTACCGGCCCTGCGTCGGCACCCACGCCTCGCAGTCGAACTTCCGGTACGCCGAGATGCCGAGGTCACCCGTCGCGGTGTCGATCACCCGGTAGCACAGCTCCATCTTGTCGAGCATCTCCTTCTCCCAGCCGAGCAGCCGCTGGTGCTCGGCGGCGGCCTCGTCCAGGCTGCAGTAGGAGAACATCTCGACCTTGTCGAACTGGTGGACGCGGATGATCCCGCGGGTGTCCTTCCCGTGCGACCCGGCTTCCTTGCGGTAGCAGGACGACCAGCCGGCGTACCGGATCGGGCCGTCGGACAGGTCGAGGATCTCGTCCATGTGGTAGCCGGCCAGCGACACCTCCGACGTACCTACCAGGTAGAGATCCGGGTCGGCCAGCCGGTACACGTCGTCGTGCGCCGACAGATAGCCGGTGCCACCCATCACCTCGGGCTTGACCAGCGTCGGGGTGATCATCGGGGTGAAGCCGTACTCGACCGCCTGCTGGATGGCCAGCTGCAGCATGCCGAGCTGGAGCAGCATGCCGGCGCCCTTGAGGAAGTAGAACCGCGAGCCGCTGATCTTCGCGCCGCGTTCCATGTCGATCGCGCCGAGCAGCTCGCCCAGCTCGAGGTGGTCGCGCGGCTCGAAGCCCTCGGCGGCGAAGTCCCGCGGCTTGCCGACCTCCTCGACCACGACGAAGTCGTCCTCGCCACCGACCGGGGCCTCGTCGGAGACCAGGTTCGGCAGCGCGCGGGCGAGCTCGTCGAAGCGGTTCCCGGCCTCGTTCGCGGCGGCCTCGTTCGCCTTCACCTCGGCGGCCAGGGTCTTGGTCCGGTCCAGCAGCGCTGTGCGCTCGTCGCCCTTGGCCTGGGCGACCTGCTTACCGAGCGTCTTCTGCTCGGCCCGGAGCGACTCGAAGGCGGAGAGGGACGATCGACGCTCACTGTCGGCCACCAGGATCTGGTCGACCAGGTCCGCACTCTCACCGCGCTTGGTCAGGGCCGAGCGCACGACATCAGGGTTCTCACGGAGCAGTTTCGCGTCAATCACACGACGAGGGTATCGGGGCGTGTCACAGACGGCGAAGTCTATTCGGGATGATGTGGTGTGCTTCATCGAGAGTCGATGGTGCATCTAGCGGTGGTCCAGGCGTTCGCTGGCAAGGCGGAGGAGGAGCGCGATGCGGAGCATCGCGCGACGACGACAACGCCGCCAGCGGGCGTCTGGGGCGCCGCTGGATGTGCCAGCGGCTCTCGATGAAGCACTTACTGCACGCGATCATCGAGGGGGATCTGAGCGGGTCATGAACCACCATCCACCCAGTTCGGTCGGCCGTGTGCTCACGGTCGTCCTGGGTGCGCTGCCGTTCATCGTGATCACCGTGCTGGTCTTCAAACACTGGCCGCCGCTGGAGCGCTGGGACCAGTCCGTCTCGGCCCGGGCCGCGGCGTACGGCGCCACCCACGAGAGCGTGATCGACTTCTGGCAGGTCGTCGGCGCGGTGGTCCTGCCGTGGACCTCACGGGCAGTAGTCGTCGTCGTGGCGGCGTACCTCTGGCAGCGTCGGGCCCGGGTGCTGACGTTCTGGCTGCTGGTGACCGCGGGCGCGGAGCTGGGCCTGGTCCAGGCGGTCAAGTACATCTTCGAGCGGCCCAGGCCGCCCCAGGCGCTGGTCGACGCCGTCGGCTGGTCGTACGTCTCGAGCCATGCGACCGCCGCGTTCGTGATGGCCGGCGCGCTGGGCGTCGTGCTGCCGTCGGTCCGCGGCTGGCGGCGCCGGTTCCGCCTGCTGGTGATGCTGCCGACAATCGCGGCGGTGTGGATCGCGTCCGCCGACCGGATCGCGCTGAACGTGCACTACGTGTCCGACGTGCTCGGCGGGTGGGCGCTCGGCCTGGCGATCCTGACCGCGACGTCGATCGGCTTCGGTCTCCGTCCCGGGCTGCGCCGGCGGCGACGCCGTACGCCGGCGGAGAGCGACGGTACGACGATCCCGCCGCGGGCGGCCGTGATCGTGAACCCGATCAAGGTCGGCGACGGCGTGGCGTTCCGGCGGAAGGTGACCCGGGCGCTGGCGGTCCGCGGGTACGACGACCCGCTGTGGCTGGAGACCCGGGTGGACGACGCCGGGAACGCGATGGCCAAGCAGGCGATCGAGAACGAGTCGGATCTGGTGCTGGTCGCCGGCGGTGACGGTACGGTCCGGGTGGTCTGCGCGGCGCTGGCATACACCGGGATCCCGGTCGGGGTGATCCCGGCCGGCACCGGCAATCTGCTGGCCCGTAACCTGCACATCCCGCTCGACCTGGACGACGCGCTGGAGCGGATCCTGGACGGCCGGGACCGGCGGATCGACCTGGTCAGCGTGCGCGGCGACGAGCTGGACACGGACCGGTTCGCGGTAATGGCCGGGCTCGGGCTGGACGCGGCGATCATCTCGGACGCGCCGCCGCACCTGAAGGCGCAGATCGGCTGGACGGCGTACCTGGTGTCGGCGGCCAAGAACATCAACCACCCGTCGGTTCGGGTGCGGCTCGCGCTGGACGACGAGGCGCCGATCGAGCGGCGGGTCCGTACGGTCGTGGTCGGCAACGTCGGCATGCTGCAGGCGAACATCCCGCTGCTGCCGGACGCGCGACCGGATGACGGGCTGCTCGATGTCGTGGTGATCGCCCCGCGCCGGGTGACGCAGTGGCCGATCGTCGTCTGGCGGCTGATGACGCGGACGAACCGTAAGGACATGTACCTGGAGCGGTTCACCGGGCGCAAGGTCGAGATCGTCGCGGCGGTCGACGTCCAACGGCAGCTGGACGGGGACCCGATCGGTCCCGGCCGCTTCCTCACCGCCGAAATCGAGCCCGGCGCCCTAACCGCCCGAGTCCCCAAACGCCGCTAGCTGGTCTGCTCCGACTCTTTCCGGAGGGTCTCGATGGCTTCTTCCTCTTCTGGCGACAGCTTGGCCTCGCTCGCGAACGCCCTGACCTCCTTGGCGTACGTCCGCGCATCGGCCCGGCTGTTGATCGACGTCAGCACGACCCCGTCGCCCTTGTCGTCCAGCAGCGCCATCGACCACGACAACTTCCCACCGGTGTCGCCGAACGCGTCGTACCGGACCACGGCGAGGTGCTGCAGCGTCTGGCGCAGTTCCCCGCGAGTGACCTCGATCTCCTTGCCGAGCTTGCGCAGCTCGGACCGGACAGTGCCGGGCTTGGCCTCCGGCTGCTGGGGCTCCGGCTCGGGCGCCAGACTCGGCGCAACACCGGCCGACTTGGACGTGCCGGAATGAGCCCGCAAGGCCTGAATGGCAAACACCAGGGCGAGCACCGCCACGAACAGAGCGGCAATTCCAAATGCACCGGCTAACGACGAAGACACGCAGGAAGCCTAAGGCATGAGCTGTTATGCCTGAGTATTCAGGCGACTGCGGAGAGTGCATATTTGGACCACGCGGCGTGGCATCGTCCCAGGCCACGTAGATTCTCGACGTGACTCATTTGCCTGACCAAGGTCCTCAGCCGGGTGTCCACGACCTGGGATATGCACGTCTCGACACCGATCGGCTCGAGCGGACCGGCGACGCCGAGGTGGTCTACGGCGCCGGCAAGACGCCGACCCAGGTGGTCGAACTGCTGCGCACACTGCACGCAACGCACCCCGGTCACGCCGTGCTTGCCACCCGGCTGACGGAGGAGGCCCAGGAGGCGGTCGCCGCGGCTATGCCGTCCGCGGTGGTCGATCCGGTCGGGCGTACGGCGGTGCTCGGTGCGGCGCCCGTACTGCGTGGGACGGTCGCCGTGGTCGCGGCCGGTACGTCGGACGCCCCGGTGGCGGCCGAGGCTGCGACGACGGCCACGGTCTTCGGGGCGAACGTCGACCTGATCACGGACGTGGGTGTCGCCGGGCTGCACCGGGTGATGGGCGTGCGTGAGCGCCTCGACGCGGCGGACTGCCTGATCGTCGTGGCCGGCATGGAGGGTGCGCTGCCCAGCGTGGTCGGCGGACTCGTCGGCGTACCGCTGGTCGCCGTACCGACGTCGGTCGGGTACGGCGCTTCGTTCGGTGGGCTGGCGGCGTTGCTGGCGATGCTCAACTCGTGTGCGCCCGGGGTTTCCGTGGTGAACATCGACAACGGTTTCGGTGCCGGTGTCTTCGCCGCCCGGGTCGCCCGCCGCTCCGCTCCTCGCGAGTCGAAGGAGACCCAGTGAGAATCGCCTGGATCGACTGCTCGGCCGGCGCCTCGGGTGACATGCTGCTCGGCGCGTTCCTCGACGCCGGCGCCGACGTGACCGTGGTCAACGCGGCCGTCGCCGCTGTGGACCCTTCCCTGTCCGTGACCGTCGAGCACACCCTCCGCCACCAGATCGCCGCCACCAAAGCCAGCGTCCAGGTGAACGGAACGCCCCACCCGGAGAACTTCCCGGACGCCGACCACGGACACGGCCACGGGCATGGCCACGGGCATGCGCCGGCGGCCGAGCCCGCCGCTGGGCATGGGCACGAGTACGACGCTGGATCGGGCGGAGGGCAAGGTCATCCGCCTACCCGGGCCTGGGCCGACGTCCGGCGTCTCCTGGAGGAGGCAGATCTCTCCGACGCAGTCCGGGCCCGGGCCTTGGACGCGTTTGCTCGCCTGGCTCGCGCGGAGGCTTCGGCTCACGGGGTCGAGCCGGATGCCGTGCACTTCCACGAGGTCGGTGCCCTGGACGCGATCGCGGACATCGTCGGCGTGGCAGCGGCCTTCGTCGCGCTGGATATCGACCGAGTCGTCGTCTCGACGATCGCACTCGGCGGCGGCACCCAGGTGCGCGGTCAGCACGGCGGCATCCCGATCCCGGGTCCAGCCGTACTGCATCTGCTCTCCGAGGCCGAAGCACCCGTCACCGGCGGCACAGCGGCGTACGAGATGACGACGCCGACCGGAGCAGCCCTGCTGGCGTCGCTCGCCGACGACTTCGGGTTGCTGCCACCGATGCGGATCGAACAGACCGGCGTGGGCGCGGGCGGGCGGGACCCGGTCGAGGTGCCGAACATCGTGCGCGTGGTGCTGGGTGAGTCGATCGAGCAGTCGTCCACCGAACTCGTCTACGAGACCAACGTCGACGATCTGGATCCGCGGATCTGGCCGCAGGTGCTGGCCCGGCTGATGGAGGCGGGCGCGGCCGACGCGTGGCTGACCCCGATCCTGATGAAGAAGGGCCGCCCCGCGCACACCCTGTCGGTCCTGGTCGGCAGCGCGAAGGCCGAAGTGGTCCGCTCGGTGATCCTGGCCGAGACCTCTGCGATCGGCCTGCGGGAGTTCGGCATCCGCAAGCACGCCGCGGATCGGGAGTTCGCCTCAGTGGACGTCGAGGGGCAGCGCATCCACGTGAAGATCGCCCGGTACGGCGGTCAGGTGGTCAACGTGCAGCCGGAGTACGACGACGTGGCCGCCGCGGCCTCCGCCCTGAAGAAGCCGGTCAAAACCGTGCTGGCCAAGGCGATCGCCGCCGGGCACGACCTCTGGGGCTAGCGGGCTTCGGCCTTCTGCGGAAGGGTCTTCTGTTTGCGGCGGGGCCAGTCGTACGGCCACCACTGTGCTCCGCCGCGACGGGCCCAGACGATCAGCAGGACCAGGACCGCGAGTTCGACGGCCGGGCAGATCGTGTCGCGGAGCCGCGCGCTGAACCACTCGAGGGAGTCGGACAGGCTCGCGGCGACCTGGCGTGCGTTCGGATCTCGGCCGGGGACGTACGCGATCGCGAGCATCGTCGTCCGGACCACCATCAGCCCGTCGACCTTCGATGCGGCGACCGCGGCCAATGCGACCCAGGCGATCAGGTCGTACCAGGGCAGTGAGTACATCGCGGTGAGGATCCAGGCAATCGCGTAGATCGCGGTGTAGCGGATCGCGGCCGGCGTCGGGTCGTCCGGATGCGTCTGCGGGACCAGCGACTTCGGGAACACCTGCGTCAGCAGGATCGCGACCACGATCAGGCCGACCCAGGCGAGGATCGCGAGGACCGTCCGCACCAGCCCGTTCGGCAGGAACAGGGTGAAGAAGCTCAGCAGGACCTTGTGCGGCGTACCCGTCGAGATGAACGACGTCTGCGAGCGCGCCTGCTGGAACGCCTGCAGCCCGACCACGGCGTACAGACCGCCCATGGCCAGCGCACCGCCGCCGCAGAAGATCAGTGCCTTGCGTCGATCCGCTCGCAGCGACCACAGCATCGCCACACCGACCAGGCCGATGGACAGCTTGGTGCAGCCCGCGACACCGAGCAGAATGCCTGCCCAGAACACGTGCCGCCGGAACAGCACCAGCGCGATCACCGCGAACATCACCGCGATCGCGTCGTTGTGCGCGCCCGCCAGGACGGTCCACAGGATCAGCGGGTTCGCCATTCCGAGCATGATCACGCGGCGACGGTTCGGCAGGTTGGGGCCGACGAGCTTGAGCAGCAGCAGTCCGGTGACGACCAGGCTGATCGCGACGGACAACTGCAGCATCCACACGGTCAGCTGCATCGAGTCGCCGCCGATCAGCGACGCGATCCACTGGATCCACGTGGCGATCGGGCCGTACACACTCTTCGCGCCCTGCCAGGGCCGCTCGGTCGCCGCGATCACCGGGTCGTAGCCGAGCCGGATCGTGTCCGCCGGCGCGGTCGTGTACGGGTTGCCGCCGAGCGACATGATCCGTCCGTACGCCGCGTAGATCAGCACGTCGCCGGAGGCCATCGGCGGGACCAGCGTGATGGCCGCCGTCGTACCGATGCCCAGGGCAATCAATCGGTTGACCCGCGGGGCCCAGCCGTTCTTGAGCGCCTTGGTGGCCAGGAAGACGCCGTACCCGCCGAGCAGGATGGCGACGTAGATCATCACCGTGACGAGCCAGTCGTTCGGCTTGCTGTCGAACCAGTACGACGGCAGCCACGCGTGCCGGTTGGTCAGAGTCAGCACGACCACGGACGGGCCGAGCAGACCTGCCGCGACGATCAGCGCCGTACAGGCGAGGTACAACGCGACCGCGCGACGCCCGTACCGGTTGCCCAACTGCCGGTCGGTGGTGGTCTCGCTGGTGCTCATTGCGACGATTTCCGCGGGAACAGGCTGCGCAGCGACGGACCGCCGCCCTCCGCGGGCAGGGCGCTGCGCGCGGCGAGGGCGCGACGGACGTGCAGGTATTGCTTCGCGCGGTGAAGCTGGCCGCGCAGATCCGTCCCGGTCGCTCGGTGCGCGACCTCGATCGGCACCTCGATGATGCGGAAGCCCTTGCGGCCGAGGTCGATGCTCAGCGCGGTCTCGACCCCGAACCCGGCCGCCAGCGGTACGGCGGAGTCGAACGCGGCCCGGGTCAGGCAGCGCTGCCCCGACAGCGGTTGCTCCGGCGCCCAGCCGGTCGCCTCCTCGATACCCGCCCGAGCCAGCCGGACGACGAACCCGTGGCCACCGGCCTTCGACCCGTCGGGCCGCAGCTGCACCGGCAGCGTGCCGATGGTCATGTCGGCCTGGCCGGTCTGCACCGGCTCGATCAGCGGCGCGGCGGCCATCGCGGAGTCGGTCAGGTCGGCGTCGAGGAACAGCAGGTGCCGCGGCCGGGCGCCGTCGCGCTCCGCGACCGCCGCCGCTCCGGTCTCCATCGCCGCCGCCTTCCCCCGGTTCCGGTCGTGCCGGACGACGACTGCCCCGGCGCGCTCGGCGGCTTGCGCCGTACCGTCCGCGGAGCCGTCGTCGACGACCACGACCAGGTCCACCCCGATGATCTTGTGCACCGCGTCCACGGTGGCCGCGATCCGCTCCGCCTCGTCCTTCGCCGGTATCACACAGGCGACGGCACGCTGATAAGGCTCGGATGGCAGATCATGACCGGACACAGCACCGCAGCCTAGTTCCTTCCCAGCCGATCGACCGCGTCAGATCCCGGCTGCTGTGGATATCTCGTTCTTTCGTACGACCATCAGGAGCGGACGCGGTCGAAGAGCAGGCAGATGGCGCCGGACTCGGTCGGCGTCGAGTCGGCCAGCCGCCACGACGACCCCGGCAGACCGTCGTCGAACAGGCGCGCTCCGCCACCGACCAGCTCGGGCGCGAGCGTGATGCTCAGCTGGTCGACCTCGTCTGCGGCCAGCAGCGCCTGGATCACGCTGACGCTGGCCAGCACGATGATGTCGCCGCCGCCCTCGGCTCGCAGCTGCTTGACGGCGTCGGCAGGATCGGCGTCGACGATCCGCGAGTTCTGCCACGGAGCCTCGGTCAGCGTCGAGGAGAAGACGACCTTCTCCGTCTCGGTCATCCACTTCGACACCGCCCGGTCCTGCGGCGCCGCGTTCTCGTCGTCCGCGACCGCGGGCCAGAAGCCGCCGAAGCCTTCGTAGTTCTTCCGGCCCAGCAGGATCGTGGTGGCCGGCGCGGTCACCCGGATCATGTGATCCCGCGCCGCCTCGGTGATCGCGTGCGGCACGATCCAGCTCATATCGTAGTCCCCGCCGGCACCGTTCACCCGGCCGTCCAGCGAAAGCATGATGTTGGCGGTCACCTTGCGCGTCATCTCACTACCTCTTCCGATGTCGAGTCGTCCTGACACCGGAAATCCTGCCGCCGCGCGACCGCCGGAACATCTGCCACCTGGCCGATATCCCCCACCCCGTGGCGATCCCGGCTTACCGAGGGATATTGTCGGACAATCAGACAGAGAACGTGACGTCTGCCGCAGAGGCGGTGGGCTGCCGTAGCGTGGTTGGCAGACCGGACTCGATGCGGCATTCGTGGAGAGGGTGGGCTCATGACCGAGGCGCAGGCAGTCGGGGCGGCGTACGGCGTCGACAGTGAAGTCGGACCACTGCGGACGGTGATGCTGCACCGGCCGGGGAACGAGCTCCGCCGGCTCACCCCGCGGAACAATGACAAGCTGCTGTTCGACGGCATCCCGTGGGTCGGCCGCGCTCAGGAGGAGCACGACGCGTTCGCCCAGGCGCTCCGGGATCGCGACGTCGAGGTGCTGTACCTCGGCGAGCTACTCACCGAGGCGCTCAGCGACCCGGCGGCCCGCGCTCAAGCGGTCAGCGGCGCGACCGAGGACCTTCGGCTCGGCGACACCCTGCGCGAGTACCTCCGGGCCTCGCTCGGCGAGCTCGATCCGGCTCAGCTCGCCGAGGCCCTGATGGCCGGCGTACGGAACGACGAAGTCCGCGTAGGTGGGCTGGTCACGTCCCTGCTGGCACACGAGGACTTCCTGATCGACCCCCTGCCGAACCTGCTCTTCACCCGCGACTCCAGCCTCTGGATCCGGGACTCGGTCGCGGTCACCTCGCTCGCGATGCCGGCTCGCGTGCGCGAGACCCAGTTGACCGAGCTGATCTACACGTTCCATCGGCGGTTCGTCGGTGCCGACAAGGTCTACGGCCACCAGCTCGAGCACGTCGAAGGCGGTGACGTACTCGCGCTCGGCCCCGGCGTACTGGCCGTGGGTGTCGGAGAAAGGACGACGCCGGCCGGCGTGGAGCGGCTGGCCCGGCGGGTGTTCGCGAAGGATCTGGCACACACGGTACTCGCGGTGCCGATCGCTCAGCAGCGCGCGACGATGCACCTCGACACCGTCTGCACGATGGTCGACGTCGACGCCGTACTGATGTATCCGAACATGGCCGAGCAGATGCGTGCGCTCGCCGTCACCACCGACGGCGAACAGCTGCACGTCGCGGAGCCCGAGCCGTTCCTCGTGGCCGCCGCGAAGGCCCTCGGCATCGACACACTGCGCCGGATCGACACCGGCCTGGACCCGGTCACCGCCGAACGCGAGCAGTGGGACGACGGGAACAACACCCTCGCGCTCGCGCCGCGCGTGTGCATCGCCTACGAGCGGACGATCGAGACCAATGCGCGCCTGGAGGAGTCCGGGATCGACGTCATCCGCATCTCCGGTTCCGAGCTGGGCTCCGGCCGTGGCGGACCGCGCTGCATGTCGTGCCCGGTGCTCCGCGCGCCGGTCGGGTGAGCCCAGCGACACGCGCAGTGAAATCGGGGCTTGTGGCGGGCACCCATCATGAGTACTCTTCATGGCTAGGCCCAGGCCCTGTTGCTCCCCCGTCAGCAGGACTTGGGCCGTCCACGTATCTGGTCCGGTCGCAGGCGCGCCCCCGCCTCCCGGACTAGACCACTCTCAGTAAATCATCCAGAGGGTCCACCTCATCGCGGTGGATCGCTGCGGCCGAATGCGAGACGCCCGGGTGCCGGTGCACCCGGGCGTTCGGCTTGTCGGTGGGGAGCGGATGGTGAGCGGGGGGCTGGTGTGACCGGGCGTGGGGGGGGGTTCGTGGGTGGTGAGCGGGGGCGCGGTGGCGTGGGGCTTGT
>NZ_JBEZYF010000109.1:0-19221 GCF_040638415.1 Kribbella sp. NPDC026596
CAGAGAGACCCGATTCCATGACGGTGACCGACACCGAGGTGGTTCTCGAGGCCGACGGCCTCACCAAGCATTTCCCCGTCCGGCGGGGCGTCCGCGACCTGCTCACCCGTGACCGCAAGGTCGTGCACGCCGTGGACGACATCAGGCTCACGCTGCGCCGGGGCCGGGTGACCGCGCTGGTCGGCGAGTCCGGCTCGGGGAAGTCGACCGTCGCCCGGCTGCTCGCCCAGTTGTACGGGCGGACGTCCGGTGACATCCGGTTGCACGGCGAGACCATCACGGTCCGCGGCGGCCGCAAGTTCCGCGCGTACTGCCGCCGGGTCCAGATGATCTTCCAGGACCCGTTCGCCTCGCTGAACCCGACGCACACCGTGCGGTACCACCTGACCCGGTCGCTGAAGATCCACGGCCGCGACGGGGATCTCGAGCAGAACCTGCGCTACCTCCTGGTGCAGGTTCAGCTCACCCCTCCGGAGCGCTATCTCGACAAGTTCCCGCACGAGTTGTCCGGCGGCCAGCGGCAGCGCGTCTCGATCGCCCGCGCACTTGGCGCGGACCCCGAGGCGCTGCTCGCGGACGAGCCCGTGTCGATGCTCGACGTGTCGATCCGGCTCGGCGTACTCAATCTGCTCCGGGACCTGAAAGAACGGCTCGACCTCGCGATCCTCTACATCACCCACGACATCGCGTCGGCCCGGTACTTCGCGGACGAGACGCTCGTGATGTACGCCGGTCGAATCGTCGAGGGCGGTGACTCCGAAACCGTCACGCAGAACCCGGCGCATCCGTACACCCGCCTGCTGATCGAGAGCGCTCCCGACCCCGATCGGCTGGACCGCGTGGGTGATCCACGCGCTCCGGAGGACCAGGGCAGCGGCGAGCCGCCGAGCCTGATCGTGCCGCCGTCCGGGTGCCGCTTCCACCCGCGCTGCGTGCACGCGATGCCGAAGTGCTCGACCGACCTTCCGCCCCGCTTCGACCTGCCCGCGAACGACGGTCACTGGGCGGCCTGCTGGCTCTACGAGGAAGGAGCGGCCAAGTGAAGTTCCTGCTGCAACGGATCGCCTTCTACCTCTTCACCGCGTGGGCCGCGCTGACCATCAACTTCTTCATCCCGCGGCTGATCCCGGGTGACCCGGTCACCTCGCTGATCAACAAGTTCCAGGGCCAGATGAGCACCGAGGCGATCAACTCGCTGTACGTGCTGTTCGGCCTGGACAAGAACGCGTCGCTGTGGAGCCAGTACGTCGACTACTGGGGGCAGGTGTTCCACGGCGACCTCGGGTTGTCGTTCACCTTCTTCCCCACGCCGGTCTCGGAGATCCTCCGGCAGAGCCTGCCGTGGACGATCGCACTGGTCGGCATCACCACGTTCGCCAGCTTCATGATCGGTACGTCGCTCGGCGTCCTGGCCGGCTGGCGACGCGGCTCCTGGCTGGACGGACTGTTGCCGGTGACAACTTTCCTGTCGTCGATCCCGTACTTCTGGCTCGGGCTGCTGGCGATCACGCTGCTGGCCGGCCCGAACAGCATCTTCCCGTCGTCGGGTGGGTACGAGCCGGGCCTGGTGCCGTCCTGGAACGGTGAGTTCATCGGCAGCGCGATCCAGCACAGCCTGCTGCCGGCGGTGACGATCCTGATCTCGTCGGTCAGCGGCTGGATCCTCAGCATGCGGAACATGATGGTGACGGTCGCGTCCGAGGACTACATCACCGTTGCCCACGCCAAGGGTCTGCCCGAGCGCCGGGTGATGGTCAGCTACGCGGCCCGCAACGCGCTGCTGCCGAACGTGTCCGGCTTCGCGCTGTCACTCGGCTTCATCGTCGGCGGCACGCTGCTGGTCGAGATCGTCTTCTCCTACCCGGGCATCGGCTACAACCTGTTCCAGGCCGTGGGCGCGAAGGACTACCCGCTGATGCAGGGCGTGTTCCTGGTGATCACGCTGTCCGTGCTGGTCGCCAACCTGATGGCCGACATCGCATACCTCCTGCTCGACCCGCGTACCCGGAAGGAGGGCTGATCACCGTGTCAGCGCCAGCCAGCACCATCACCGCGGTCACGCCAGAAGGTCCCGAGGTCGCCGCGGCACCAGCCAAGCGGCGCCGGTTGCGGTTCGTCGCCAACCCCAAGGCCGCGACCGGCCTGATCGTGCTCGGGTTCTTCTGCCTGATCGCGATCATCGGCCCGTGGATCGCGCCGTACGACCCGTCGGCCCGCAGCAGCGACCTGATCCAGCCGCCGTCCGGCAAGCACTGGTTCGGGACCACGCATCTGGGGCAGGACATCTTCAGCCAGGTCCTGGTCGGCACGCGCGGCGTGATGTTCGTCGGCCTGCTGGCCGGCATCGTGGCGACCGCGTTGTCGATCCTGATCGGCGTCAGCGCGGGCTTCCTCGGCGGCGCCGCGGACGAGAGCCTGTCGGCGCTGTCCAACGTGTTCCTGGTAATCCCGGCACTTCCGTTGATCATCATCGTCGCCTCGACGATCCCTTCGGCCGGCGATCTGATGGTTGCCCTGGTCATCGGTTTCACGTCGTGGGCGTGGGGCGCGCGAGTGCTGCGGGCGCAGACGCTGTCGCTGCGGCGGCGTGATTACGTCGAGGCCGCGCGGGCAACGGGTGAGAGCACCTGGCGGATCATCACCGCCGAGATCATGCCGAACCTGACCGCGATCATCGCCTCCGGCTTCGTCGGCACGGTGATCTTCGCGGTGATGTCCGAGATCACCCTGGCCTTCATCGGCATCTCGACGATCTCGGAGTGGAACTGGGGCACGATCCTGTTCTGGGCGCAAAGCCAGCAGGCCCTGGCTCAGGGAGCCTGGTGGTGGTTCGTCCCGGCCGGTCTCGCGATCGCGATCCTCGGTACGGCGCTGTCGCTGATCAACTTCGGGATCGACGAGTTCGTCAGCCCGCGGTTGCGCAGCAGCGGTCACACCCGGGTGAAGACGAAGGACGGTCACTCGGTCCGGATGCGGGTCGGCTTCACCCCGGTCCTCGGTGAAAAGGCCACGCCCGTGACGCCCGTCGTACGGCGCGAGGAGGACGCGGCATGAAAGAGCCCGTGCTGGAGATCAAGAACTTCCACGTCGACTACGGCCTCGGCGACGAGGCGGTGCAGGCGGTCCGCGATGTCACGCTGACGCTGCATCGCGGCGAGGTGCTCGGCCTGGCCGGCGAGAGCGGCAGCGGGAAGTCGACACTCGCGTACGGCGTGACGCGACTGCTGCCGCCTCCGGGCGTGATCAGCGGCGGCTCGGTCGTCTACCACCCGCCGGGCGGGGACGCGTACGACGTGATGGCGCTGACGGACCCGGAGTTGCGCAGGTTCCGCTGGGCCGAGACGTCGATCGTGTTCCAGGGTGCGATGAACTCGCTCAACCCGGTCCACAAGGTCTCGACCCAGATGCTCGACGTGATCAAGGCGCACGAGCCCCAGCTGAGCGCGCAGGCCCGGGTCGCCCGGGCCCAGGAGATGCTCAAGCTGGTCGGCATCTCGGCCGACCGGATGGACGCGTACCCGCACCAGCTGTCCGGCGGCATGCGGCAACGCGTGATGATCGGGATGGCGCTCGTACTGGAACCGCAGATCGTGATCATGGACGAGCCGACCACCGCGCTCGACGTGGTGATGCAGCGGCAGATCCTGGCCCAGCTGGTCGAGTTGCGTGAGCGGCTCGGGTTCTCCGTCCTGTTCATCACGCACGACCTGTCGTTGCTCGTCGAGTTCTCCGACCGGATCGCGATCATGTACGGCGGCCGGATCGTCGAGGAGGCGCGTTCGGCCGATCTCTACAAGGACTCGTTGCACCCTTACAGCGAAGGGCTCCTCAAGTCCTTTCCGGCGCTGCGCGGTGTCCGCAAAGAGCTCGCCGGGATCCCGGGTTCGCCACCCGACCTGCGCGGGATGCCGTCGGGCTGTTCGTTCCACCCGCGCTGTCCGCATGCGTTCGACCGCTGCTCGGTGGAGATCCCGCTGCTGGGGATCCCGTCGGCGCGCAATGATCCCAGCCGGTCCGTCGCCTGCTGGCTGCCCGGCCGGGCTCCGGCCTACATCTCTGAAGGGTGACCAATGAACGAGCGAAGCGAGTTCATCATCCAACACAGCGCATCTCGTGTCTCAGCCGCGCCCGGAGCGAAGCGAGGACGTGGATGAGCACAACGTCTGTCTCGGGGGACGCCGAGCTGGTCGCGAGCCTGCCGGCCGGGTTCCGGTGGGGTGTCGCGACGTCGGCGTACCAGATCGAGGGCGCCGTCGAAGCCGATGGCCGGACTCCGTCGATCTGGGACACCTACTGCCGCGTGCCGGGCGCGATCGACAACGGCGACACCGGTGACGTTGCCTGCGACCACTACTACCGGATGCCGGACGATGTTGCCTTGATCAAGGAGCTCGGGCTGGACACGTACCGGTTCTCGGTGGCGTGGCCGCGGGTCCAGCCGCGCGGCAAGGGTCCGGTGAACCCGGCCGGGATCGGGTTCTACGACCGGCTCGTCGACGAGCTGCTTGCCCAGGGCATCGACCCGTGGGTGACGCTGTACCACTGGGACCTACCGCAGGAGCTCGAGGACGCGGGCGGCTGGCCGGTGCGCGACACGGCGTACCGGTTCGCGGACTACTCGATGCTGGTGTTCGACGCACTCAAGGATCGGGTCGGCACCTGGACCACGATGAACGAGCCGTGGTGCTCGGCGATGCTCGGGTACGCGTACGGCGCTCACGCTCCCGGGCGACGCGAGTACCCGGCGGCTCTGTCAGCGGTGCACCACCTGCTGCTCGGGCACGGGCTGGCCACGCAGCGGATGCGTGAGGCATCACCGCGGAAGCTCGACATCGGCATCACGTTGAACGTGGCCACGGCGTACCCGGCCTCGGACGCGGAGCCGGATGTCGAGGCGGCCCGACGGGCAGACGGGATGGGCCGGCGGATCTACCTCGATCCCCTGGTCCACGGCCACTACCCCGCGGATGTCGTTGCGGACCTGGCTCGCGAGGGTGTCGAACTGCCTGTGCTCGAAGGCGACCTGGAGACGATCTCCGCGCCGATCGACGTACTCGGGGTGAACTACTACTTCTCGCAGAAGTTCACCGGGTACGCCGAGGACGGCAGCACCGTGGACGCCGCCGGCCTGCCTGTCAGCCGGACGATCGCGTTGGACAAGCCGCGGACCGCGATGGACTGGGAGATCGTCCCCGAAGGCTTCACCGACCTGCTCGTCGGCATCGCCCGCGACTACCCCGGCCTCCCGATGGTCATCACCGAGAACGGCTCCGCCTTCGCCGACGTCCCCGACTCGGACGGCTACGTCGCCGACACCGACCGTACGGCGTACTTCACCAGCCACCTCACCGCCGTCGCCGAAGCCATCCATCAGGGCGCCGACATCCGCGGCTACCTCGCCTGGTCCCTGATGGACAACTTCGAATGGGCCTACGGCTACGCCAAACGCTTCGGCATCATCCGAGTCGACTACGAAACCCAAACCCGCACCCCCAAGCAGAGCGCCCTCTACCTCAAAGACCTCGCCGAACAACACCGAAACCGCTGACCCGGTGCCGGCGGCGCCGTCCTAGCCGCCGGCACCGCACATCCCGCTGAAGGCTCACGTCAGGAAGTCCAGGATGAGGACGACTGCGGCGCCGAGGGCGCAGGCGAGGGACAGGTTGCGGGTGCGATAGGCGACCACGCCGATCGCGGTACTCGCGGCCGCGAGGGCCATCGCATCTAGCGGCTCGGTGTCACGCGCCAGTCCGACGAGCTCCACCGCCACGATCGCCGCGAGTACCGCGGGTGCGAGGTACTCGAGTCCGTCCTGGAGCCGGGTCGGCAGCCGGTCGGCGGGCAGCAGCGTGATGAAGGCGATGCGCAGCAGCCAGCTGACTGCTCCCAGGGCCACCATGGCCGCCAACGCGGTCATCGCCGTACCGCCGATCCGGCCAGCACGCCTGCCATCGCGCCACCCACGATGCCGAGCTCCGGCCGGACGAAGCCGACCACCGCGGCCACCGATCCTCCGGTCACCGCCGCGGCCACGGCCGGGCGGTTCGTCAGCCGGGGCGCCAGCAGACCCAGGAACATCGCGGTGCCGACGAAGGCAAGATGCGGCATCTCCGGCAGCGCGGGGCCGACGACCAGCCCTGTAGCGACGGACGACGACCAGACGACCAGCACGAAGAATCCCAGACAGCCCCAGTAGCGCCGGAAAGTACGCGGGTCGAGATCGGGCCGGGCGTTCGCCAGAAGATAGGTCTGGTCGACGATGAAATGCGGCGCCAGCCACCGGAACCAGGTCGGCTGTCCACTGAACCGCGGTGACAACGACGCGCTGTACAACAGCATGCGGGCATTCACGACTGCGGCCGACGCCACCACAACAGCCAGCCCTGCGCCCTGCTGGACCAGCGTGACCGCAGTCAGTTGCGCACTTCCGGCGTACACCACGGGTGCACCGACCAGTCCGGGCAGCGTTGCGAAGCCGAGCGCCGAGATCGTCACCCCGAGAGTCACCCCGAATGCGGCCAGGCCCAGCGCGACCGAGGCCGCGTCGCGAAATGCCAGCGCGTGCGGCCGGCTGTCGAGAAGAGTCGCCATCGTCCCAAGGTCGGCGGGACCGCACCCGGTGGCTTGGCGGCCGGGCGGTGGAAATGTGGAGGATTCGTGGTGATCGGATCCTCCACCTTGTCTCCAAGCTTCCCGCGGTGTAGCTCGCGCAGAGTCGTCTCATCGGAGATGGGGGCAGGAGATGTACGACGTTGTGGTGGTTGGAGCGCGCTGCGCCGGGGCGGCGACCGCGAGGTTGCTGGCGGGACAAGGCCACGACGTCCTCCTGGTCGACAAGACGCGGCTGCCGAGCGACACGCTGTCGACGCACGGACTGATCCGCGGCGGCGTCGTCCAGCTGTCCCGCTGGGGACTGCTCGATCGCGTCCTGGCCGGCGGCGCCCCGGAGATCACGCACGTACGCTTCGACATCGAGGGGGAGCCGAAGGTACGGCGGATCAAGCCGCGCGCCGGCGTGGACGCGCTCGTCGCACCACGTCGCCGGGTTCTCGACAGCCTCCTCGCCGATGCGGCGACGGAAGCTGGCGCGCGGCTCCGGACCGGTCTGACCGCGACCGGAGTACTGCGGTCGGACGATGGGCGGGTCACCGGAATCGAGGGTCGTTCCGCGGGCGGCGACCGGGTTGAACTGCGCGCCCGGATGGTCGTCGGCGCGGACGGTCGCAGGTCGCGGATGGCCGGTTTCCTCGGCGCCGGGACACTCGAGGAGTTCACTTCCCCGTGCGCGGTCTTCTATACGTACGTGACGGGCCTCAGCCCGGACACCTACGAGTTCCACATCGCACGGGATGCGTTCGCCGGCGTCTTCCCGACCAATGATGGCGAGGCCTGCGTCTGGCTGATCCGCCCGACTCCCCTGCTGGAGCCGATCCGGACCGCCGGCACCGCGCGTACCGCGGCCTTCGTCGAACAGCTCGAACTCCTGGTACCCGACCTCGGGCGCCGGGTCCGCGCCGGCCGCATCAAGGCGCGGATGCGCGGCACGGCGAATCTGCCGAACTACCGTCGCCAGGCGCACGGCCCGGGATGGGCACTCGTCGGCGACGCCGGCTACCACCGGGACCCGATCACCGGGCACGGCATCACCGACGCGTTCCGGGACGCCGAACTGCTGGCGACCGCGATCGACCACAGCCTCCGCGACCCATCGGGCGAGCCGGCCGCGATGGCGTCGTACCAGGAGACCCGCGACGCGATGGGGTGTGAGGTGTTCGACCTGACCCGCGCGCTGACCGCCTTCCCGCCGCCGAACCGCTTCGTGGAGCTGCAACTCCAGCTCAGCGACGCACTCGAACGTGAGGCCGACGCGTTGGCCTCGTTTCCAGGACTCACCGCAACTCTCGCCGCTTGAAGGGAAGAGCATCATGACCGCAACCACGACCGACGGACGCCGCAACGGCGTCGACACCGCCACGTTGTTCGCGACCCTCGACGCCGTCAAGGCCCAGCCGGAGATCGCCCGGTTCCAGTTCCGTGCCACCAACCGGTGGATCAGCGGAACGCACAACCGTGGCACGATCAACGGGTTCTACGGAGCCGGACAGGAGAACACGCGTCCGGCGGACTTCACCTTCGACGCCGACCACCCGCCGGTACTCGTCGGTGGCGACAACGGCCCGACGCCGGCCGAGCACCTGCTGCACGCGCTGGCCGCCTGCCTCACCAGTGGCCTGGCGAACATCGCCGCGGCCCGCGGGATCAACCTCGAAGAGGTCACCTCGACCGTCGAGGGTGACATCAACCTGCTCGGCATCCTCGGCCTCGACCCGGACGTCCGCAACGGGTACGAAGCGATCCGGGTCGTCTTCCACGTCAAGGGCGACGCCGAGGCGGAGAAGCTGGCCTCCCTGGTTGCGCAGTCGCGCAACCGATCGGCCGTGTACGACGTGATCACGCATGGCGTCCCGGTATCGATCGACGTCGCCACCGCCTGATCACAGCGCCTGATCACAGCGCCTGATCAGAGGGCGCGGAACACCGCCTGTGGCTCCGCGCCACCGATCACCTGCTCGCCGGCGAACTCGGTCACGACACCGGAGCCGGCGAGCAGATCGCGCACCGCCGACGTCAGCCACAACGATCCCGGCGCCGCTTGGTCGGCCAGTGCGATCGCGACCTGTACGCCGTACGCGTCGAGCTCGGTCTCGTCGCCGGGGACCTCCGCGATCGCGACACCGAGCTTGTCGGTGCTGTGGACCTGCGCGAGCCCGGCCCGGACGGCGGTCGCCGGACCGTCGAACAGCACCACCGGCCGCCCGCCCGGACCGGAGCGCCGGCGTCCTCTGGCCGCGACCAGGCCGGCGGTGAGGTCGCCGGCTCCGGGGCCGGCCGGCACGGCGACGGCAGCCAGGGCGACCGCATGACCGGCGGGTGCCGGCAGGTCGCGCACGAAGCGCTCGATCGGGTCGAGGATCTGGTCCGGGTTACCGGTCACGAAGTGGTCGTCGCCTTCGAGCAGCTCCAGCCGTGCGCCGGGGATGTGCTCGGCGAGGTACCGCGATCCGCCGACGTCGATGAGCGCATCGCCGACCCGGTGCAGCACCAGCGTCGGAACCCGGACCGCCGGCAGCGCGTCCCGGACGTCGACGAGCGAGTTCATGTCCATCAACGCCCGTACGGTGGAAGGCGTCGCGGACGCGCGCATGCGCTGCGCCCACCACCGCTGCATCGGTACGTCGGCCGACGGGCAGCGCATCCGCATGTCGGCCTCCCAGTCCCACTTGTCCACGAGCAGGTTGGTGTAGGCCTCTCGCACGTCCTGCTTCTGCGCCCACGGATAGTCCTCGGACCAGATCCGCTTCGCCCAGGTGCCGTACAGCACGAGCCCGGCGACGCGTTCGGGGTGAGCCGCCGCGCACATGATCGCCATCGGGCCACCCTCGGAGTACCCGACGAGCACCGCCCGCTGGGAGCCGACGGCATCCATCACGGACAGTACGTCGTGCATCCGCGTCTCGATATCCGGCAGACCTGACGGACGGTCGGACATCCCGGTGCCGCGCTTGTCGAACCGGATCAGCCGACCGAACGACCCCAGCCGATGCAGGAAGTGTGCGTGCCGGGGATCGCCCCAGTCGAGCTCGAGGTGCGAGACGAAACCGGAGATCAGCACGATGTCGAGCGGACCACCACCGGTCACCTGGTAGGCGATGTGCAGGCCGTCGCTGAGGGTGTAGCGGATCGGCTCGGTCGCCCGCAGCACTGCGCGGGCCTCGACCGGGGCGACGAATCGGTAGCCCCGGCCGTGCAGAGTCTTGATCATCCGCTGACTGTGGCCGTCGTCGCCGAGTGCTCGCCGGATCTGCTTGATCCGGCTGGTGACGGCCGTCTCGCTGACGAAACGGCCGCCCCAGATCCCGTCCATCAGTTCCTCTTTCGGAACCACCCGGTCACGGTGCGAGACGAGATACGCGAGTACGTCGAACGCCTGCGGCTCCAGCGGCACCGCAACGCCACCCCGCCGTACCTCGAACAAGGCGGGATCGAACTCCAGATCGTCGTCGAACGCGAGTACCACATATCGACTATGCCGCGTCAGCCCTTCTGCGTCACGCGGTCGAGGGGCGTCGGGGTGAGGGTCTTGTGGGCCTTCAGGTAGGCGGCGAAGGTCTCGTGGTCGGTGTTGTTGCGGACCGGGTTGGTGTAGCTCTTGAAGGCTGAGTAGCCGTCGGCGCCGATGACGGTGTAGGCGAGGGCCGCGACGCGGTAGGTCTTGGCCGGGTCGAGGGCGGCGCCGTCGATCTTCACGTCGGCAGGATCGATGCGGTCGCCGACCGGGCGGCTCGCGTCGAATGCATAGGTGACGTTGCCGGACAGGGCCAGCGGCGCGAACTTCACGGTGCCGTTGGTCTGCGTCTGCCACTGCTGCTCGAGGACGGCGTCCAGCTGGGCGCCGGTGAGGCTGACGGTCAGGACCGGGTTGCCATAACCGTACGCGTCCCACGACTCACCGAGCAGCACCCGGCCGTCGGCGTCGCCCGGCTTGTTGCTGTTGGCAACCAGGAGGTCGCCGCGCAGCGCGGTCGACCCGGTGGCGGGTTTGGCCGCGATGACGCCGAGGTCCGCGTGTCCACCGTTCTGCCGGGCGGTCCACAGGTGTACGTCGGCGGCGAGGTTGGCCAGGGTGCTTTCGCCAAGCGCGTTCGCCGTGCGGGTGAAGTCGCCGGTGACGGTCGCGACGGGTTCGGCGTACTTGCGGTTCCCGGCGGCGGCCCAGTAGTCGACGATTCCCTGGATCTTCGGGTCCGGCGTCACGTCGCGGGTGACGGCGTGGTTGGTCGAGGTCGTCCGGTCGCGCAGTACCTCACCGGTCTTGCCGTCGAGCTGGAGGTTGATCTCGTTGATCAGCCGGCCGTGGTTCGCGGCCTCGACCACCGGGCGCGGGTTGCCGTCCGGGTCCGGGATGCTGCAGTTGAACGCGGCATGCCAGTGCCCGGTGACGATCGCGTCGATCTGGGGCGTCACCTGGCGAGCCAGGTCGATGGCGGGTCCGGTCGGGTTGACGCAGTTGTCGTACGTCGCCGATGCGTCGGTGCCGCCGTCGTGCATGTTCAGCACGATCGCCTTCACACCTTTTCGGGTCAGCTCGGCCGCGGCCCGGTTCGCCGACTCGACCGTGTCGAGCGCCTTCAGGTCCGGCTGGTACGACGTGGAGCCGACCGGCGTATCGGGGACAGTCATTCCGATGAAGCCGATCGGGTACGCGCGGCCGTGGTCCCGGACCCAGCGGATCGTGTACGGGGCGACGATCGTACGGCCCTTGGCATCGACGATGTTGGCCGACTGGAACTCGAAGTCCGCGCCGTGGAAGCGGCGGCCCGTCGAGTCGGTGAAGCAGCTGTCGACGCCGACCTGGCCGAAGCACTTGCCCTTGGTCATGTGGTCGACCAGGAAGCTCTTCGACACGTCCAGCTCGTGGTTGCCGACGCTGGAGAACTCGACGCCGAGCGCGTCCAGCACCTCGATCGTCGGCTCGTCGGCGTGCGCGTCCACCTCGAACGGCCAGCCGGAGAAGTTGTCGCCGTCGGCGAAGAAGATCGAGTTCTGCTTGCCCGCTCGGATGCTCTTCAGGTGGGTCGCCAGGTACGCCGCTCCGCCGACGACCTGGGCGGTCCCGTCGGGACCGGCGATGGTTCCGCCATCGGCCGGCGACGGTGGGCGAAGGTAGCCGTGGAAGTCGGTGATCGACACCAGCTGCACCGGCACCGCGGCGGCGGCGTGATCAGGTTGGGAGGGGTTGGCGGCCTGGGCGATCGCTGGCGCCAGGCTTGTCGTCACGATCGCCGCGAGACCGGCGGCGAGGGCGCGGGGGCGGCTGACTTTGCGCACAAATGTCTCCTTTAGTCTCCAAACAAGCAGTTCCCGACAGGATGAGACTGCCCCACGCTGAACGCGATGTCACTACCAAACGGCGAGTCGGCAAAGTCAGAAAGAATCCGACCACGCTCGGGGTGCCCTTGGCGGCCTCGCTTACCGCAGACTCGGTTCATGAATCTCCCGCTGATCCCCGCACCTGCCCGGACAACGGCCCATGACGGCACGTACGTCGTCGATGAGAGCGTCGGCGTCGTCGTACAGTCGGCCGAACTCGCCGACCTCGCCGAGCGATTCGTCGAGGAGGTCCGGATTGACTCCGGCATCTCGCTCGCGTCCGAGGCTGCCGGGATCACCGTGCTGATCGACAGCGCCGACCTTGATGACGTCGCGCCCGCGGCAGGTCTGCGGGCGGACGGCAACGCTGAGGCCGACGAGCGGTACGGGCTCGAGATCACCGGCGCGGGCGTTCGGGTCTGGGGGCCGACGGCGGAGGCGGTGCATCGCGGCCTCACCTCGCTCCGGCAGTTGATCACCGCTCATACGGGAGACGCCGCGGCGACGTTGCCGACTGCTCACATCATCGATGGGCCTCGGTTCGCGTGGCGCGGGTTGTCGTTGGACGTCGTACGGACGTTCCACGGCCCGGCGGCGGTTCGTCGCGTCATCGACATGTGCTCGCTGTACAAGCTCAACGTGCTGCACCTCCACCTCACCGACGACCAGGGCTGGCGCTTCGAGGTACCGACCCGGCCCTTGCTGACCGAGGTCGGCGCCAGTGGTGCCGTCGACGACCGTCCGGGCGGCTACTACAGCCAGGCGGAGCTGGCTGAGCTCGTGACGTACGCCGCCGAGCGATTCGTGACCCTGGTGCCCGAGATCGACATGCCCGGTCATACGTCGGCGGTGTTCCGCAGCTATCCCGACCTTGCGCCGGCCGAGGTCCGCTCCATCGAACTGGGCAACGGGGCCAGTCTCCAGCTCAGCACCCTCGAGCCCGATCGGGCCGCGACGTGGTCGTTCGTCGAGGAGGTGCTGGACGCCGTCATCCCGCAGTTCCCGCAGAGCGCGTACGTACACATCGGCGGGGACGAGACGTGGGGCATGTCCGACGAGGACCACGCCGCGTTCGTCGAGCGAGCTGCCGCACTCGTCCGTGCCCGCGGCAAGCGGGTCGTCGGCTGGCAGGAGATCGCCCGCGCCAAGATCGACCCCGCCGACGTCGTGCAGTACTGGCTCGACATGGACCTCGACTCGATGGACGGCAACACCGCCGGCGCGACGATGCCCCCCGAGGACCTGCTCCCGATCCTGGTCGAGGGCCTACGCAAGGCGAAACACGACGCCCCGAAGGCTCTGGCCCAAGGCACACGCCTCCTCGTGTCAGCGTCCACCTGGCTCTACTTCGACCGTCCCCACGCCGACACCTCCTCCGACCCCGAGCAAGAGGAGACCCGCAAACGCGTCGGCCTTCCGTTCTACACAGCGGCTTCCATCCAAGACACCATCTCCTGGGACCCCGTCGACAACACCCCAGGAGTCGAGTCGGACGACCAGGTAGTCGGCGTAGAAGCCGCCATCTGGTGCGAAACCATCCCCACCGAACCCGACCTCCACTTCATGCTCCTCCCCCGCCTCCCCGGAGCCGCCGAAAAGTCCTGGACCCGCGACGCCGCGGCTGGACCTGGTTCCAGTCGGCGGAAGTCGACTGGGCCTAGTAGGTCAGCTGTTCCAGCCGGAGCCTTGGAGGGTGCGGGGGCCGAGGCCGTTCGGCTTGCCGGGGTAGAGGTACATCTGGCCGGTGGAGTTGTTGACGGCGATGAGATCGGGGATCTTGTCGCCAGTCAGGTCGCCGACTCCGGTGAGGGAGCGCATGCCGTTCCAGCCGGCGGTGCCGATCTCGACGCGTGCCGTACCGCCGGCGAACGTCGGACCCTTGTAGAGCCAGAGTTTCCCGGTCTTCGGGTCGACCGTGATGAGGTCGGGCTTGCCGTCGCCGGACAGATCACCGACCGCGGTCAGCTGGCCAAGCCCGGTCCACTTGGTCCCGATCTGCTGACGCGGTCCGAAACCTCCGGCCTTGCCCGGATACGCCCACAGGATCCCCGTCGACTTCTCGACCGCGATCAGGTCCGGGTGCGAGTCACCGATGACGTTGCCGATGCCGGTCAGGTCCCGCATCCCGTTCCAGCCGCCGTTCCCGACCAGTACGCGCGTCGCCCCGGACGGAGTCGCCCCAGGGAACAGCCACAGCTTCGCGGTCGACTTCTCCACCGCGACCAGATCCGGCTTCTTGTCACCGGTCAGATCACCCACGGCCGCGATCTCGGTCATCGCGTTCCACCCGGTGCTCAGCTTGACCGCGCTGCTGCCACCGTCGAACGCGCCCTTGCCGTTGTTCGTGTACCGGTACAGCGTCCCGTCCTGCCGATCCACCGCGACCATGTCATCGAGCCCGTCACCGCTCAGGTCTCCGGAGTTCGTCAGGTCCGCATCGGAGTGCGCCGACACGTACGACAGGCCGTACTGCTGCATCGTCTTGTTCAGCGCCGCGGCGGTCAGCGTGTGCGTACCGCCGGTCGCCTTCCACGGGTCCCAGACGGTCAGCGTCTTCCTGGTCAGGTCGTACCCGTAGATCATGATCGCGTGCCCGAAGTGCCCGCTCGTCCCCTTGTTCCAGGGCAGCTTCTCCATCCAGACACCGATCTTCGGCGCCCGCTTGAGTACGCCGATGTCGTGCGCCGCCCAGTTCAGCAGGTTCGTCGCACTGTCGGTCGTATCGGTGTCCCAGACGGAGTACCCGAGCGAGTTGACGTAGCCGTTGATCACCGGCAGCGCGGTCTTGTCGTACGTCCCCGACGTCGTCGTCTTCATCTGCTTGGCCAGCGTCTGCTGGGTGACGTTGACGCCGAACGTGCCGAGGCTGACCGCGCTCGACGCGGGCACGCAGTAGTAGTTCGTGCTCTGGTAGACGCCCTTGATCTTCAACTTGCCGGTCGACGGCAGCGTGACCGAAGCCGCCTGCGGCGCCACCGCGGTCTTCGACTGCCCCGTCTTCGAAGGCCTCCCGACAGCGGCCGGCTCCCCGACGGCACCGGGCTCCCCGTCGACGCTCGATTGCCCGACAGTTGCCGGCTGCATCGATCCCCTCGCATCGGCCGGCGCCGCCGCCGCGACCTCGTCGGTGCTGAGGGCAACGGCCCCATCCAGCGGCGGTCTGTCAGCGCTCGGCTTCGTATCGGCCGTCGCGACGTGCACGACCCCACCGACCACAAGCCCCACACCCACCACGAGCGCGCTACCGAGCTTCAACCGCCGATGCCTCATGAGCCCTCACCTTGGTGGATCGATCAAACAGCCCACCCAAACACATCGGAGGGGCAGGCCGATGATCGACCTGCCCCTCCAGTGCGAGAACTCAGCAGGTAGCGGTCGGAGCCGCCCAGTCGGCGCGGTCGTTGTACCCACCGTCGCCCGCGTCACCGACGACCAGGTCGAGGACGCGTACGCCGGTCAGGTCCACGTCGACCTGCTTCGGGGTGAACCGGTCGACGACGCCGCTGTCGAAGAGCACCTTGCCGTCACCGACCACCTGGAACGTCGACGTCCCGCCGTCCGGCCCGACGTTGCTCACCACATCGTCGATCCCGACGACCCCGGTCAGCCGGGTGCAGGACTTCCCCAGGTAGTAGCGAATCAGCGACGGTGACGCGACGCCGATCCCGGTCGGGTACGTCTGACCGACGAGCTTGATCGGATTGCCCCCACCGACACTCTCGTCCACGGTCGGCGACATCCAGCCGCTGGTCGCGGTGATCCACTCGTGGTGCGAGAGCGGGACGATCCCGGCGGGCGGCGCCGGCGCGACCACGACCGGTGACACGGTCGTCTGCCGCTGCACGCCGTACCCGATCGCCTGGTACGACGTCGACGCGGTGAGGCTCGCGGTTCCGGGCGCGGCCCCGGCGACGAGCTTCACGGTGAAGGCGAATGTCGCCTGGTTGCCTCCGGCCAGCAAAATCGGGGCCTTCGACAACGGGGTGACGGTCCATCCGGTGCCACCGGCAAGCGTCACCGCCGGCTCGAACACGGGCAGCAGCCCGTCGTTGCGGACGGCAACCTGCACGGTCAGCTCGTCGCCACCGGCAACCACCGGCGCCACGCCTTCAGGCTGTGCGTCGGTGCCGACCTTGGTCACCTGCGGGATGCCCGCCGTGACATGCGGGATCCCCGGTACGCCGGTAGCCGGCTGGACCCGGAACAGCGCCGTACCGTGTGCCGGGACGGCCGCGCTGATCGTGCCGGCGCTCTCGGTCACCTCGTTCGTCCACGCGTTCTTCAGTGTGAAGCGCGATCCCTGCAGACCGGCCGCGGCCGCCGTCGTGGTGAGCGTCTTCGCGCTGTCACCTCGGTTGAGCAGCACCACGGCACGGCTGCCGTCGGCGAGCCGCTTCACCCAGGTCTCCGTCGTCCCCGCGGCACCGACCCGGACAGCCTGAACCGCGGCCCGGTCTTGGTTGATCGCGAGTACGTCGGGATCGGTCAGCATGCCGATCGTCGTCGTACTGAGTTTGCGGATGTCACTGCCGACCATCAGCGGCGCCGCGGCAACGGCCCACAGCGTGAACTGGGTGCGGAACTCCTCGTCGGTCATGCCGAGCTCAGGCGCGAGGTAGTCGGGGTCGCTGAACGCACCCGGCTTGACGACTTCGGGGTGCCGCGCGTTCGCGTCGTAGTTGCGCAGGACGTCCTTGAACTTGATGTCGCCCTGGAAGCCGACATCGGTGTAGGTCCGCCACGACTGGGCGATCCCCGGCGCGTAGGTCCAGGAGTTGATCGACTGCTGCGATTCCGGGTAGTTGCCCCAGTCCGGCGAGGTGACCGGGTTGCAGAGGTTGAAGATCATCGGCCGGTGGCTCGCGTTGTTCCGTAGCGCCTGGGCGAATTCGGTGAACACCGTCTTCGGGTCCAGGTCGGCCGCGATGCCGCACAGGTAGTCGACCTTGACCGCGTCGAAGCCCCACGCGGCGAACTGGTCCGCGTCGTGCTGGTAGTAGCCGCCGCTGCCGAGACCGCACTTGCCCGGGATGTACGGACCCGCGTCGGTGTAGATACCGGCCTTCAGACCCTTGCTGTGGATGTAGTCCACGAGCGGCTTCAGACCGTTCGGGAACTTGGCCGGGTTCGGGACCAGGTCACCGGCCGCGCTCCGCGACTGGTCGGCCTGCCAGCCACCGTCGAGCCAGACGATGTCGTAGCCGGCCTTGGCCAACCCGCGGCTCACCAGCGAGTCGGCGACCGACTTGATCGTGTCCTCGGTGAAGTCACCGCCGAGACCGTAGTAGGTGTTCCAGCCCATGTACGGCGTGGGGCTGAGCACGGGCGCCGCGGCCGGAGTGGCCGTGGCTGAGGTTGTGGTGGTGGCGAGTGAAGCGGTCACCAGGACCGCCGCGATCACCCCACCGAGGAGTCGCTTCATCTGTTGTCCTTTGCTGCCGTTGAGCGGAACGGTCAGTCGAGTGCTTCGACGACCAGGCAGTTCGAGTCGGTCGAGCCGTCCCAGCGGACGCCGACCTGCAGCAGATAGCTGCCCGGGTGGACCTCGTCTCCCACCCGGTAGTTCTTCGCGGGATCCAGCTGGACGAGCGGCACACGTCGCGGCCTGGTCGGCAACGTCCCGCGCACGTTGCCGTCACCCGTCTGCCACAGGAACACCACGGACCGTGTCGTACCGACGTACTGCACGCCGGCCTCGAGTCCGTAGACCTTGCTATTGGCAATCAAGTCACGGATGCCCTTGTATTGCTCGATGTGTCGCGCGGCAGTCGCGAGCTGATCGTCGGTCCAGCGCGAGAGGTCCGCGCCGATGCCGAGTACGCCGGCCATCGCGACGTGGAAGCGGAAGTCGAGGGACCGGTCGCGCCCGTCATGGGTGCCGACGGCATCGGTCACCCAGGAGCTCATCAGGTGCGGCGCGAAGCCGGTCCGGAAGCCGCGCTGGATCCTGAGCCGATCCAGCGGGGCCGTATTGTCGCTCGGCCAGAGCGTGTCGACCCGCGCCGCCATCCCGAGGTCGACACGGGCACCGCCGCCCGCGCACCCTTCGACGTACACGTCCGGGTGCTCGGCTCGGAGCCGGTCAAGGATCGCGTACAGATTGGCCACCACGCGCCCGTCGAGATCTCTGCGCTGCTCCCCGCTGTCGAGCCGCGGCCGGTTGGCGTCCCATTTCAGATACGTGATCTGGTACGACGACAGGAGTCGGTCCAGCGTGGTCCAGATGAAGTCAGCTACGTCGTCGCGACTCAGGTCGAGGAGCAGCTGGTTGCGGATCTGGACGGGTTCGCGGCCGGGGGTGCGCAGGATCCACTCGGGGTGCTTCGCGGCCAACTCGGACGAGGGGCTCACCGACTCCGGCTCCACCCACAACCCGAAATCGAGCCCGATGTCCTCGAGTTGCCCGATGAAGGTGTCGAGGCCATCGGGGAACTTGGCCGGGTCGACGTACCAGTCTCCCAGGCCGCCGGTGTCGTCCGAGCGCCCGACGAACCACCCGTCGTCCACGACGAACGTCTCGACGCCGATGCTCGCCGCGCGCCGGGCCAGTTCGAGCTGATGCTCGGCGCGGATGTCGAACTCGGTCGCGAACCAGGAGTTGTACAGCACCTTCGGCGTGAGGCTTCTCGACAGTGCGCGTTCGTAGTCGTGGAAGACCCGCGCCAGTCCGTCGGCTCCCTCCGAGCTACAAGCCCCGACCGCCTTCGGAGACACCCACGTCTCCCCCGGTGCGAGCTTCGTCCCGAGGCTCGACGAGACCCGGCCGGCCTGGATCCGCAGGACCCCGGTGGCGTCGACGTCCGCGGTCATCTCCCACGATCCGGACCACGCCAACTGCACGCCGTACGCCGTACCGTCGTCGTCGACCGCCAGGAACGGTGAGTAGGAATGCCCGGTGATCCCCTGTGCACTCCCGATCGTGAAGCGGCCGCGCTCCAACACCACTTCGGACTGCTGGAACTCGCTGTTCCACTCGCCCCACAAGTACTTGACGGTGTTGCCCCGAGGCACCACGAACCCGGCGGAGTCATGCCGATGCAAGGTGAGTTCGTCGTCCCCGTCGTTGTGCACGGAGACCCACCGCTCCACCACATCCCCCACCATCCGGTAGTGCAGGACGAGGCGAATTGCTCGCACCCCGTCCACGAACGTCAGCTCCAGCTGTTCCCCGTCGGCTGCGTGGACGAACTGCGGGCGCAGTTAGGGAACCCCCGGGGGGGCGCGCCCGACCCAGGGACCGCGGGGCGCGGGTGGGCGCCCCCCGCCCGCGAGCAGCAGGGGGTGTTAGGA
>NZ_JBEZYF010000110.1:0-18034 GCF_040638415.1 Kribbella sp. NPDC026596
GGCAGGTTCGCCGACCACATCAGCAGGTACAGCAGCGCGCCGGCACCGGCCGCGATCCGCATCCCGATCCCCATCGTCAGCGCCAGACCGATACCAGCCAGACCGACCATGAACAGCGGAGTGACCCACCAGTCACCGACCAGGCCCTGGTAGAAGTCGGCCAGCGGGCCGTTGGTGCCCTTGCCCAGGAATCCGGCGGTCGGGTCGCCACCGTCGATCCAGCCCTTGCCGGACGGCGTGGCGTAACCGAGGCCGAACAACTTGTCGAAGAAGGCCCACAAGAACGTGAGCCCGTACACGATCCGCAGTACGGCGAGCGCACGCCCGGCCATCGGCGTGATGACCGGGTACCGATCGCCGTCAGGCTCGATGGTGGGAGCCGGCAGATGGCGCCGGTTCGGCGTGGTGGTCATGATGTGTCCTTTCACTCGATTCCGACACCTCGATCGTCGAACCTCAGCGCCGTACCGGTCAGGGCCGTTCTCACCTCAGCACCGCGAGCCGAACAGCCGCCATCCCGAGGACCTTCGGCCCTCCCCGCAGGTCCTGCCCGCGGCTTGACTGGAGCTGCAGGACTACGAACCGAGGGGTGGTGGTCCCCATGTCAGCCGAATCGCCTGTGCTCGTCGGGATCGACGGATCGCGCGACGGCTTGATCGCGCTCGACTGGGCTGCGTCCTACGCCACCCTGCGCCACGCGTCGCTGCATGCCGTGTACATCGTGGATGGTCGCCCGCAGCTGCCCGCGAACGCCCCACCGACCGGACCGGACGATGGCAGCGAGGTGCTGGAGGACGCCCTGCAGGAGCTCGAACGGATCGGATTCGCGGCCGCGTCACTGGAGGTCCGCCACGGCCATCCGGCCAAGGTTCTCCTCGAGCTGTCCGAGCACGCCCAGGCCCTCGTCGTCGGGCGCCGCGGCATGGGTGGCTTCGCCGAGCTCGTTCTCGGATCGACATCCCAGGCGTGTACGGCGCTCAGCACCACCGTGCCGCTGATCGTCGTACCCGACAGCTGGGACCCTGCAGCCCCGCCCCACCGACGGATCGTGGTCGGAGTCGACGGTTCACTCGAGAGCCGGGACGCGCTGCGCTTCGCTTTCGAACTGGCCGACGCGACAGACGCCGAGCTCCATGGAGTGCACGCTGTCGAACTGCGCGAGAGCTATCCCGATCCCAACGTCTGGACCGACCCCAGCCAGCCACCCTGGGCCGGCCCGGCCGACGCACTCCTCACGCAGACCCTCGACGAGTGGACGGTCAAGTACCCCGAGGTGGCCGTCCAGCACCGCGCCGTCGCCGATCATCCGGTCCGCGTGCTCGCGCGCGAGTCCGAGCTCGCCGATCTGGTCGTCGTCGGAGGACTCGGGCACACCGCGTTCACCGAACTGCGGCTCGGATCGGTGGCCCGCGGCCTGCTCCATCACTCGCACTGCCCGGTCGCCGTCATCCACCACGCCTGAGGATTCGTTGCCATGGACATCGTTATCAAAGCACGGCGACTGACGAAGCGGTTCGGCCGCCGGACCGCACTCGAAGGTCTCGATCTGGACGTTCCGGCCGGCGTCATCCTCGGGTATCTCGGGCCGAACGGGGCCGGCAAGACCACCACGATCCGCCTGCTGGCCGGACTGATCCGGCCGACGTCCGGCTCGGCGGTGGTCTTCGGGTTCGACGCGAACGACCAGTACGACGTGATCCAGCGCCGGATCGGCTACCTGCCCGGGGACTTCGTCGCCTACCCCGATCTCACCGGCGCGCAGTACCTGGACTACTTCGCCCACCTGTACGGCGGAGTCGACCGGGGCCGGATCGAGATCCTGGCCAAGCGGTTCGACCTCGACCTGAGTGTTCGGATCGGCGCGTTGTCCCGTGGCAACCGGCAGAAGGTCGGCATCGTCCAGGCGTTCATGCATGACCCGGACCTGCTGATCCTGGACGAGCCGACCACCGGGCTGGACCCGCTCATGCAGCGCGAGTTCCGCGACCTGCTCCGCGAGACCCGGGACGCCGGGCAGACCGTCTTCCTCTCGTCCCACGTGCTGTCCGAGGTCGATGCTGTCGCCGACACCGTCGCGATCCTGCGAGCCGGCCGGCTGGTGACCACGCAGTCCGTACAAACGTTGAGGGACAGCGCCCGCCGCCGCCTCGACCTCACCTTCGCCGACACCCCGCCGGCCGATCGGATCCACGCCGTACCCGGTGTGCAGGAGCTGACCATCGACGGGCGGACCGCACATGTGGTCGTGGCCGGGTCGACCGCCGAGCTCATCAAGGTGGTCGCGCCGTACGAGGTGACGAGCGTCGTCAGCCATGAGGCCGACCTGGAGTCCGCATTCCTCGGCTACTACTCCGGTCAGAGGTGAACGCCATGTTCCGCAACGTCTTCTCGAAGTCGATGTACGACGCCCGCCGCGGACTGATCGGATGGTCGATCGCGATCGCGGTGCTCGTGCTCCTCGAAAGCGCTCTGTGGCCATCGGTCCGGGACATGCCGAACCTGACCGAGCTGTACCAGTCGTTCCCCGAGGAGCTGCGGAAGTTCTTCGACCTCGACGCCATGACCACCGGCGCCGGCTTCCTCAACGCCGAGTTGTTCACGCTCATGCTGCCGGGGCTGTTCCTGGTCTACAGCATCGGCCACGGCGCCCGGGCTCTGGCCGGCGAAGAGGAGCGCGGGACCCTGGAGTTGCTGCTGGTCACGCCCGTCTCCGGCTTCCGGATCGTCCTGGACAAGGCGCTCGCGCTGGCACTGTCGATCACGGTCCTCGGGTTCGCGTTGTTCGTCGCCACCACGCTCGGCAGCCTGATCTTCGGCCTCGGCATCAGCGTGCCCGCGGCCGCGAGTGGTGCTCTCGCGATCACGTTGCTCGGCACGGAGTACGGCGTACTTGCCCTGGCCGCCGGTGCCCTGACCGGACGCCGTTCCACCGCGATCGGCATCGCCTCGGCCGCCGCTGCCGCCGCCTACTTCGTCTACGCGATCGGTCTCGTTCTGCCGCGCTTCGAGTCCTGGCAGCCCTACTCCCCCATCCACCAAGCCTTCCACGCCGGCCCCCTCGGCGCCGGCCTCCAACCCAGCTACCTCTGGCTCCTCGCCGGCACCGCCCTTCTCACCGCCCTAGCCCTCCCAGCCCTCGACGGCCGCGACATCCCCACCGCCCACCCGTGAGCGCGAGGCCTCAGGAACCCTGCGCCCAGCCGCTCCAGCTCGCCTTGGCGCCGGAGTCGCCGATCCTGACCACGTCGTAGACCGCCGCGCCCGCGACCAGGAAGGCGATCACTGTCACAAGTGCCGTGACGGTGCTCGAGGCCGGGGCGAGGTAGGCACGCTTCGTCGGCGTCCCTCGGCCTTCCCGTTGCCGCCACCAGACGATCAGGGCCAGGACGGCGACCGCGACGGCGGCGTAGATGGCGGTGTCGCCGAGTTCGGCGTGGCGATGGATGAGGGAGTTCGGCCTGAGGTTGTGCTCGAGGAACTCTCCCGCGCTCGTCGTGATCGGTACCAGTACGACGACCAGCACCGCCAGGATCGCGTTCGGACCGGCCAACCGGCGTCCGGCGGCCGGCCAGATCGCGGTCAGTGCGAGCAACGCCGCCGACAACGGAAGCAGTACGACGATGGCGTGGACAAGGAGCACATGGGCAGGCAGCCCGTTGATGGTTTGCATCAGGTTCCTTCAGGTCGCTCTGATCTGATATCGCCACGCTGGCAGACTGTTCTTGGGGCTTTCTTGGAGGGCCTCAGCCCTGCAGGTGGGCTGCGTCGAGGGCGGACTGCAGCGAGCGGCGGTATCCGTCGGAGGTGAACGTCGCGCCCGACACCGTGTCGATCTGCGCGCTCTGGGCGGCGATTGCCTCCCGCTCCAACTGCGGGAGGGCGAACGCACTGATCTCTCGGTCTCGTCCGCCCGACGATGGATACAGGAGTGGGGTCACGGCGACCAGGCGCTGCGAACGGATCGTGACGCGGACCTGCAGCGGCCCGTAGCGGGTGCCGGCCGAGGCGCCGTTGACCGTCAGGACGCCGCTCGCCGGTCCTGTTCTGACGACCCCGGGCTTGGCGGTGGCGGTGGGCGAATCGGTCCGGTTCGTGCTGGTCGGGTACAGGAAGAGCAGACCGAGCAGGACTCCGGTGGCTCCGACGACGGCCGCGTTGCGCCGTAGCCGCGCCGCGTGGCTCGTCATCGCGCACCGGCCCGATGAGCCGCGTCGAGAGCCGACTGCAACGACTGGCGGTAGCCGCCGGAGGTGAAGGTGGCTCCGGATACCGTGTCGATCCGCGCGCTCTGCGCAGCAAGTGTCTCCTGACCCAGTTGCGGCACGGCGTAGCTGTTGATCGCGTCGGTCTGCCCGTCCCCGCTCGGCTGGGCCAGGGCACGCACACGAGCGATCCGCCCACTCTGCAGGCTGATCTCGACCTGCACCGGCCCGTACTCCGTCTGAACCAGATCACCGGTGACCGTCACCGAAACGGACTTCGAGGGGCTTGGGCGTGCCGCCGTGTGTGGGACCGGACTCGGTCGGCTCGGCGGTGCCGTCCGGGGGTCGGAGCGATTGGCAGGTGGCGGCTTCGGACGAGTGGTTATCTGCCTAGGTCGCTCTGCCTGGGCCGACGACACTACGCCGGCCGCCGGATGCGGCTGAACGCCGGCCCGTAGTGCCACGCCAACGACTACCAGAGTGGTGGCCGACATGACCAGTTTGATCCCGCGCCTCACGCACGTACTCCTTTCACCACGAGAACCGCTCCTGATGAAGCTGGTTCGGCGGAAGACCGATTCGGGTGGTCGTCGCGCACACCGCGTCCATCCACGGATCAGGTCCGCACACGTAGACGTCGTACCCGCTGATGCCGGGGACGAGCTGCCGCATCGCGTCCTCGTCGGTCCACGCCGCGGCGCTCTCCGGCAGCCAGGACTCCCGGTTCCGGATTCGCCGGCCGAGCAGGTAATGCACGGTGATCCCGCGAAGGCGAGCCAGTTGCTCGAGCTCGCCGTGGAACACCACGTCGCCAGCCTCGTGAGCCCGATAGACCAGGACCGCGTCTCCCGGTTCATAGGCAAGTTCTTCCAGCAGAGCCCGCAGCGGTGTGATGCCGATGCCGCAGGCAAACATCGCGACCTTGCCGGTGACTCGCCGCTCACCGGTGAGCCGGCCGTAGGGGCCTTCGATCACGACCCTGGTGCCAGGGCGCAACCCCGCCAGCCGGCTACTTCCGTCACCGGCCGCCTTGGCGGTTACCCGCAGACGATCCGGAGCCGGCGAGGCAGACAACGAGTACGGATTGCCGCGCGACCATCCCGGGCCGTCGAGGAATCGGAAGACGAAGTACTGACCGGCTTGGACCGGCATCCGGTGCAGGCCTCGACCTGCCAGCAGCACCGTCACCACGCCGGGTCCCTCGCGAATCACTTCGCGGACCGTCAGTCCGTGCCGGAGCGTTCGCCACAGTGGCAGGGCCACGCGGTAGACCAGGATCGCGGCGAGCGCTACGGCGTACGCGGACCACCAGTACAGCCGGGCAACCCGCGACGTCGCGAAGTCCGCACCCGTCCAGATCTCGTGCGGAACGGACAGCCCAACCCCGAGATAGGCGTAGAGGTGCAGCAGGTGCCATGACTCGTACCGCAACGCCCGACGGGCTACGCGGACCGAGGTGACGACGACAACGGTCAACGCGACGCTTCCCGCGACCGCGAGCAGCATTCCGCCGTACGTCGTGACGACGTCCCACGTCTCCCGCAGCAGATTGTTGTGATCGCGCAGCGTGTAGCCCCCGAGGATCAGCCCGACGTGGACCATCAGCAGGTTGAACGACCAGAAGCCGACCAGCCGGTGCCTGCGGACCAGTTCGTCCTGACCGTAGCTGCGCTCGATCATGGGCACCCGGGCCATCAGGAACACCTGCACCAACAACAAGTCCGCTGCCACCAGACCGGCCAACCGCCCCAGCGACGTCAGCAGATCAGCCGCCCCGGCCGCGAGCAACTGGATACCACGTCCGGACAACCACAAGGCGACGACCACCAACACGCTGCCCCAGCTCAGGACACCGATGGCGTCGCGCCACCAGACCGGCGTACGAGGACTCCGCCGTCGGAGATGCGCGATGCGATGCCGGCTCGTCGCCTGCGCAGGACCGCGGTTCGTCATGCCACGACGATGCCCGCGGATTCTTAGGCCTTCCTTGGACCGGGTTCCTCGACCGACGGCAGGACCAGCTCGAACGTCGCGCCGACCTGGCTGGGCGCCAGCCGGAGCTGGCCACCATGACGGTTCGCGACGTCGTGGGTGAGCGCGAGGCCGAGGCCGTAGTGTGCGCGGCCGGCGCGATGTCCGCCCGTGGCGAACCGGCGCAGCACTCGCTGCGCTTCCTCCGGGCCGATCCCCGGACCGGTGTCACTCACCGCGAGGATCACCTCCCGGCGCTGCCGCCGTACGGCGATCCGCACCTCGCCGTCAGGTGGTGTGTGCTCGATCGCGTTATCGACCAGCGCGATCGTCGCGCGCCGGATGGCGCTGGCCGAGCCGAGAACCAGCAGGCTGCCGCCGTCCGCGTGCCAGCGAAGCCGCACGCCGGCCCGCTCCGCGTGGGCCGCCGCGCTGTCCGCGACGGCCTCGGCGACTCCGCCGAGATCGACTGGTTCATGATCCTCGGCTCCGCGCGGGTCGGCGGCCGCGAGCAGGTCGTCGACGACTTCTCCAAGTCGCTTGGTGTCCTGCACGACACCGTCGGAATCACGCAGGACCTCGTTGCTCGAAACGCCACGCCGGAGCGCTCGGTCGAGCACCTGGGCCCGCGTGCTCAGCAAGGTCAACGGCGTGCGCAACTCGTGGCCCGCATCGGCCACGAACGTCCGCTGCAGGGTGAGTGCCTGGGCCAACGGGCGGACCGCGCGACGGCCGATGAGGACGCCGAGAAGCCCGGCGAACAGCAGGCCGAGGGCCGACGCGAAGCCCATCGCCTGCAGCAGACGAGCACGCTCCTGATGCGCCGTCGCCAGATCGAGCACAGCCTGGACAGGCCTGCCCTTGATGATCCCGGTGGCGATTCGGTACTCACCGTCGTCGTTCTCCACCGTAGCCAGCCTGACCTGTCCGGTGGCACTGCTACGCATCGCGGCCAACTCGGGGAGGAGTTCGTCCGGCAGCCCCGGCGTGACCGTCGTACCAGCTGGGCCGGTCATCGCCAGCCAGGCTCCAGCCGGAGGATCGCCGACGTCATCGGCTGTCGCGATGGCCGACCGGAGCAGATCGTCGGCAGCACCAGTTTGACCGCGGACCACCACGATCGTGACCAGAGTGATCAGGACCAGCATCGCCACCGCGACCAGAGCCGCGACCTGGAGGGCGACGCCACGCGCAGCTCTCCGGACGAGGACCTCGTCACCGATCGGCCCGCCGCTCATGAACTGCCCAGCCGGTAGCCGAGGCCGCGCACCGTACTGATCACTCCACGGCCGAGTTTGCGCCGGCAGTAGTGGACATAGGTGTCCACTACTGTCTCCGACTCGGCGTCGTCGAAGACTCGATCGAGAAGGTCACCACGACTGAACACGACACCCGGCCTCGCCGCCAGGAGAGCGAGCAAAGCCGCCTCGCGCTCGGACAACTCCACCGTGCCTCCGCCCGACCGTCGGACCGTGCGGCTGGCGAGGTCCAGGGAACCACCCGGGATGGCCAGTTGACCGGCGTGATCGAGGTGGCGCCGGAGCAGGGCTCTCAACCTCGCCAGCAACTCGGTCAGCTCGAACGGCTTCGCCAGATAGTCCTCGGCACCGGCGTCGAGTCCTTCGACCCGGTCCTCTGTACGGTTCCGCGCCGACAGGACCAGGATCGGCGTGACGATGCCACGGCTGCGCAATCGTGCGATCAGGTCCAGACCCTCGACGGCCGGCAGGCCACGGTCGACAATCATCGCCTCGAACGGCTGGGTCAGCGCGAGGTGAAGCCCGGTATGACCGTCGCCCGCTCTGGTCACGGCGTACCCCTCGTCGGCGAGCACCCGGTCCAGCAGTCCGGCCAGGTCGGCGTCATCCTCGATCAGCAGGATCCGTCGCGGCGTGGTCACGGTGCCACCGTCGATCCGTCGCGCGGCCAGCCGTCCGTGCCGAACAGGTTGCCATCAGCAAGGATCCCCAGGCCCTCGTAGCCAGGCAGCGCGTCGAGTACCGCCGGCCAGTCGTCCCCCGCGACGAACGCGGCGGTCGCGAGAACGTCGGCGGTCTCCAGCGACGGACCGTACACCGACACCGACAGCCATCGGGTCGCCGCCGGACCGCCGGTCCGCGGGTCGTAGAGGTGCGCGCCTCTGGCCGCCGTACCACTCGTCGCCACGGCTCCCTCGGTCCGCGCGATACTGGCGACCACCTGCCCTGGATCGCGCGGATCCTGGATCCCGACGGTGAACGACTCGCCGCTCGGGCACCGCACCAGGACGTCGCCGCCCGCGTTCAGGCACCAGTCGAGGCCAGGGACGGCACGCAATCGCTCGCCCGCACGCTCAGCCGCCCAGCCTTTCACCAGGCCCGAGGGATCCCATCCACCACCAGGCAGCTCAGCGTCGAACAGACCGCCGGTCAGGTCGCGGGCCCGGACGCACCGCCCGGCCACATCCCGCACCATGGGATCCACCGCGTCCCAATCCACCTCCCCGCGCGCCAGACGGCTCACGACGCTGTCGTGTTTGTACGGCGAGAACACCCGATCGACCTCGATCAACTCCGCGAAGACCTCCCGCACCGCCGCGTCGGCCCGCGACGACTGCGCCACGTCCCCGCGGGCGAGCACACTGATCGGCAGGCCCATGATCTGCTCGACCCAGCTCCGCTTCGCCGTCATGCCGCAACCGTACGACCCGGGTCTCACCGAACAGCCCGACGGTGCCGCCTGCGACATGGCCGCGATCCGGCCGAGCTCGGTATGCATCCCGGTCGCGAACACGACCGCGCGGGCCTCGCCCGCAGTGCAGTTCGTGCCGCTGAACGCGAGGTCGCCGGCGTCCAGGAGATTGCCCGAGACATCGGTCAGGTCGGCGGAGCGGATCACCGGCACCGACTCGCCGGTCAGCGTCGAATTGTCGATCTCGACCGCACCGGCCACCAGCCGGACGTCTGCCGAGATCCGGTTGCCCTCGGCAATCACAACGACATCACCCGGCACCAAGGTGCGCGCCTCGACGGCTTGGGTGATCCCGTCGCGCACCACCGTCGCCTGAACGGGCAGATAGGCCGCCAGCGCCTCGACCGCACGCTCGGCCTGGCGCTCCTGCGCGAACGCGAGCCCGGCGTTGAGCAGGATCACGACCACGATCGCGGCCGCGAGAACGCCCGTACCGCCAATCGCCGCAAGCACGGCGGCGAGCCACAGCAACAAGGCCAGCGGGTGGGTGAGCTGCCGCACGAGCTCACCCACCCAGTCACTCCCCCGCCGCCGGGTGAGTTCGTTCCGCCCGTACGCCTCCAGCCGGCGCTGTGCCTCCCTCTCCGTCAGGCCGTCCGGTGTCGTGCGCAGATCGCGAAACAGCCGATCGGCCGGCTCCCGCGGGTCGCTGGCCAGCCCTGTCGTCGAGAGTTCTGTCGCGGTCACCGGACCGGGTTCCTAGTAGAACGGGCCCGCCGTACCGGCGGCAGGCGCAGTGTCGTCGAACGCCCAGGTCAGCTCGTTCCTGACACCGACGACACCGTCGACGCCCGCGATGAGTGTCTCGGCGAACGCGACGGTACTGCGCTTCGCGACCAGACGGGTGATCCGGTGGGCTGCCATCAACCGCGCGGCCTCGTCCAGCGTGCAGCCGCCCTCCACGGTGATCGCCGGCCTGGTCATCAGCGCCCCGGCCGTCAACGCGTCGGCCTTGGTCCGGGCCGTCCGATGGAGCCAGTGCTTGCCGGCCCGCTGGTACTCCTCCTTGCGGAGGAGGTCCGTCTCGGAGACTACGCCGGCTACGCCGCCGTACAAGTTGCGCACCGGGACGCGCTGATGTGGTGCTCCGCCAGGATGGCGGCCACCGCCTTGAACGGCGTGTCCTCGGCGACTGAGACCACATCGGTGGTCATCACGTCGGCGACTGTCAGCAGGTGGCGCATCATCACTCCTCGTGCCGGCGGACGATCGCGACGGGCGAGTCTGCGTGATGCAGGAGGCTTTGGCTGACGGAGCCCAGGAGCAGGCCGGCGACGCCGCCGCGGCCGCGGGAACCGACCACCACCAGGGATGCTGTCGCCGACAGATCGACGAGCTCAGCGCTCGCCCGGCCTCCGATCACCGACGCCTGCGCCCGTACCGTCGGGTACTTGTTGCGGGACGGCGCGAGGCTCTCGGCCAGCCAGTTCTGCAGCAACCCCTCGGTGCTCTCGACCGAATCGGCCTGCTGATCCTGCGGATGCCAGCAGTACACAACCCTCAGCGGCTGCCTGGTCCGCGCCGCCTCCTCGAACCCGAAGGCCACGGCCTCCTCCGAGTCCGCCGAGCCGTCGGTGCCCACCACCACCGGTCCGGTACGCCGCTCACCGCGCACCACGACCACCGGACACGGAGCCTTCGCCGCAACCGACGTCGCCACCGAACCAAGCACAGCGGCCGAGACCTTGTTCCGCGACCTGGTCCCGACCACCACCATCTCGGCCTCCCCCGCCTCAGTGAGGATCGCGTGCGCCGGATCGTTGTTCGCCAGCCATCCGGACCCACCCTCGTAGCCGAGCCGGTCCCGCGCGTACCGCACCGCGTCCTCGACCTCGTGCTGATACTTGTCCAGCGGCATCGGTGGTGGAACGTAGCCCTCGACCCCCAGCGCAGGCCACCTGCTCAGCTCATTCAAATAGGCCCGGACTACCCGGACGGCTACCCCGCGCGCTTCAGCCGCCTCGACCGCCCAGTGCAGCGCCAGCTGGCTCTCGGGCGTGTCGTCGACACCCACGAGGATGGACTTGTTCATCGATTCTTCCCATGATTGACTCGGGTACTGGACGAGGATTTCTTTCAGCCCGTCGAGGTCGGTGACTCGAACATGGCGTCACCCGAGTCGACGTGCCGGAACAGGATGCGCGGGAGCATCGATGGTCACCGCGGGCATCACCCGTCGGTTGACCTCGACCAGGTACAGGTCACCGGAGCACCCGTCCTTGGCCCATTCGAGTTTCATCGGACGCTTGAAATGCCTATCGGCAGTGACCGACCACTGGGCGAGTTCCTTGATGTCGTCATCGGTCAGCACCAGACCGGAACGCTCCTGCGGTGTGGTCGGAAGCGTGCGGGTGCCGTGCGGATCGGCGTACACGGTCTTGGTCTTCTTCGCGCCGCGGTGTTTCACGATCAGCGGCCGGGGACCCAGGTGAACCGAGTACTGGTCGGCGTCACCGGCAGGCGGCTCGCCCAGCCCCCACGCGGCGCGGATCCGTACGAACGTGCTCTCGCCGCGGGCCGTGCCGGAACCGCCGACGTCCGCGCGCACGATCCGCTGCACGGCCACGGGCATCACGGCCGCCAGATGATCCGGTCCGTTGAGCTCGCGGTTGCCGACAGCAACGGCACTGAACAGCGACGCGAAGCACCGCCGGCACGCGGCCAGCACAGCTGCTCCGGACCGCAGGTGCAGGAAGACCTCACCCTGCTCAGCGTTGTGCGGTCCGAGCGGGCTGCAGCGAACGGCAACCTCGGTGCCGTCGCCACCCAGCTCCTCGTAGGCCTTGAGGATCTCATCGGCCACTTCCGCCGGCCATGACGCCTCTCGGAAGGCGGTCCGGATCGCGGCGGCGACCACCACCAGATCCCGCCCGGCCCGGTACCTGCGGAGCTCCTGTGCGATCACCGGTCCCAGCCGTGCCTCGCGGACGAACTCCTGGTACGCCGCGGCGGTCACCGCGAAGCCCTCGGGAACCCGGATCCCCTCGTCGGCCAGCTCGGCGAGTCGAGCGCTCTTCACGCCGACCTGCTGTGGATCCGCGGCGCCGTGCAGCCAGACGACTCTCGCGCTGTTCATGACTCCTCCTGTCACATCGATCCGGCAACCAGCTCGGTCAGGTCGACCAGGCGGCTCGTGTAGCCCCACTCGTTGTCGTACCAACCGAACACCTTGACCAGGCGGTCCTGGACCTGGGTGAGCTGCGCGTCGAAGATGCAGGACGCCGGGTCGCCGATGATGTCGCGGGACACGATCGGATCCGTGGTGTAGCGCACGATCCCCTTCAGTGGCCCGGCCGCCGCGTCCGCGAACGCCTGGTTCACCTGCTCCGCGGTGACGACCTCGGACAGTTCCACGCTCAGGTCGGTCAGCGAACCGTCCTCGATCGGGACCCGGACCGCGACACCGTCGATCTTGCCCGCCAGCTCGGGGATCACCAGGCCGACCGCGCGGGCTGCGCCCGTACTGGTCGGGATCAAGTTCGCGGCACCGGACCGACCCCGGCGCAGATCCTTGTGCGGCGAGTCCAGCAGTACCTGGTCGTTGGTGTAGCTGTGGATCGTGGTCATCAGGCCCCGCTCGACACCGAACGCCCGGTGCAGCACCGACACCATCGGTGCCACGCAATTCGTCGTGCACGAGGCGTTCGAAATCACGTGGTGGGACGCCGGGTCGTAGTCGTCCTCGTTCACACCCAGTACGACGGTCACATCCACGTCCTTGCCGGGCACCGACAGGATCACCTTGCGTGCACCCGCGGCCAGATGTCCGCCGGCGGTCTCGCGAGTACGGAACTTGCCGGTCGACTCGATCACGATGTCGGCGCCCACACTCGCCCAGTCGAGCCGGGCCGGATCACGCTCGGCGGTCGCGCGGATGATGCGACCGCCGACCGTGATCGAGTCGTCCGAGTAGCCGACTTCCTCCTTCAAAGGCCCGTACGTCGAGTCGTAGCGCAACAGGTGCGCCAGCGTCGCCGGCGCCGCGATGTCGTTGATCGCGACCACCTCGATGCCGCTCGACGTGCGTTCGAGCACGCACCGCAGGTAGTCCCGCCCGATCCTCCCGAACCCGTTGATCCCAACCCGTACGCTCATCATCAGCCCCTCAGTCGGTTGTCTCTCCGTCCCTTTCATTCGACCGGCGGAGCAGGGTCTGCTGCAGGGTCGAAGGTCCTGGCTTCGGCTGCCGGACGACTACCAGCACGACAGTCAGCGTGCCGAGCAGGAGGAAGGCACCCGAGCTCGTCAGGACCGCGATCCACAGCCACTCCAGGCTTGGAGCGGTAGCACCCGCGTCGGCCCGCACGCTCAGCTCCTTGCTGCCGTCCGGCGCCATCACCACGAGCGTCCAGTCACCGTTCTCGAGCGGCCAGATGATCGTCTGCTCCCCCGATCCCGCGGTTTGTACACGCCAGATGTTCAACTCGGCCGGCGCTGTCGCCGGTGCGGTGCCGGCATGATCGGCGTACGTCGTGCTGTTCGGGCCAACGGTTGTCACCGTGGTGTACCCGACACCCGACAGATACCTGCGCACGTCGGAGGTGGATGCGAGGCCCACGAACACCGGGCCACCACCGACCATCTGCACCCGTACCCGGGCGTCACCGAACCAGCGGTGCGGCACCGACGCGGCTCCCGCATCGATCGTCAGCTCGTCGCTGGCCAGTGCATACCCGGTCGTGCTCAGCGTCACCTTGTCCGAGGTGACAAAGCCCGCGGAATCACGCCGCCCCTGATCCAGCCACAGCAGCGCACCCCCAACACTCAGCCCCACCAGCGACGCCAACGTCACGAGAACGCCGAGCACCAACGCGACGGTCCGCCCAGCCGACATCTGCCGCTCAGGCTGGCGCGGCGGCGACCCAGCCGGCCTCGGGTACGGCTCCAGCGGCTGCTCGTGCAATCTCGTCGTACCGGGGTCGTCACCGCCCATGTCCAGCCGGAACGGCGGGTACTGATCGACCATCAGGCCCGCGTACGCCGCAACCCGCAACACCCAGCGGTCCATGCCGAGCACCAGATCGAAGACGGACCGCGGATAGCGGCCGGTGAACAGCAACACGACCGCCGCCACCAGCACCAGCAGACCGACCAGACCCGAACCCCATCCCCAGGCCCGGTCATCGGCCTGAGTCGCGAACCACGTGCCACCACCGATGAAGAAGGCAACCACGATGTAGTGCGGGATCGCGAGCAACCACCACTTCACCAGCACCAGCCCACGCGACAGGTGCTCCGGATACGCGACATCGAGATGCGCCGGATACTCCGGTACGTCGTGCAACGTGAACGGCGGGTACTTGTCCGTGCCAAGCGCGCCGTACGCGTAGAACTCCACCCGCCACGTCCATCGCAGCACCCCGACGTTGAACTCGAAGATCCCCCGTGGATACCGCCCGGTGAACAAGATGGCGAAGAACGCCACGAAGCTCAGCAGTACGAACGCGATCCACAACAGCGCGAGCACCAACAGGTGCGGAATCACCAGCACCCATTTCACCAGCCACAACCACCGATTCAGCCGGTCGTCGAGAGCCCCGTCCACCCGGACCGGATACGTCGTCGTACTCATCACACCCTCCCGTCACTCGTCCTTCGGTGGCAGCGTCGAACGACGACGTTTCGAATTGCAGAGCCGAAGGTCCTGCCCGGAGCGCGTCTTGGTGCTCTGTCCGAGCGTCCGGCACCGGCAGACGGTGGAACTGATGAGCAAGGAGGCACTCATGAACGACAAGGAACTCATCGATCGGCCCGGTCCGGCGCGGACCGAGGACCAGTTGCGTGAGCAGGCGGTGGAGGAGCTGCGCAAGCGGCGTGAACTCGCCGGTCACGTCCTCGCCTACCTGACGGTGAACACCTTCCTGGTGGTCATCTGGTACCTGACCGGCGCGGGATTCTTCTGGCCGGTGTTCCCGATGTTCGGCTGGGGTATCGGATTGATCTTCCACGCCTGGGACGTCCTGTGGCCGCAACCGAGCGAAACCGCCGTCCGGTCCGCGATGGACCGCATCGCGCGCCGCAAGTGACGAACACACTCGAGCCGGTCCCGTCCAGGGGCCGGCTCCCTGATGTCATTTCTGGCCGCGGAGCCAGCGGGGGGCGACCGCGAGCCACTCGACCTCCCACTCCCTTGCCCGGCGGCGGTCCAGCGGGACACGGGCGAGTCGCACGAGGCCCCAGAGCAGAAGCCAGGTGCCGGCCAGCGTCAGGAAGCCGGCCGACGTGCCGAAGGCCGAACTGTCGGCGCTCGAGCGCGGGCTGGGGGCGATGGCGCCGGAGCGGTCGAGCCAGATGGTCACCTGGTCCCCGGCCTTCGTGCCGATCACGACACTCGCCGTACCTTCGCGCGCATACCCGTTCGCGTCGACGTAGCGGACCCTTGCTCGCGACAACACGTCCCCGGGTGCGGTCGGTACGTCGCGTTCGGTGCCTTCGAGAGTCGTCGCCTTCACCTGGTGCAGAACCGCTCGCTGGCGGGCGGCGGACTCGCCATAGGCCCGGCTGACGCTGGTACCGATCGCGGCGGCGACCGGGATCAGCAGCAGCGCGACGAGGAGCCCGCACCACAGCAGACCCACCTCGACGCGATCCGATGAGCGACGCATCGGGTTCCTTCCGATCCCAAGTCGCCGGGTCTGCCTGAGCACCCACAGCTCCCCCGAGCGCTCCTTGACGGTGCTCATGACAACCTCCCGGGCGCGTCTCGGCTGGACGCAGGGGGACCGGCTCACCGGACCGGAACCGTCTTGATGACGGCGAATCTCGTGGCCTCAGCCACCCTTTTCGCGGTCCGCTCCCGGCGAGCCGGTCGTTTCCCTGCATCTCAAGACTCGCTCCACCCCGCGTGCGCGGTGAGGGCCCAAGGTCCCGTCCTACCGGACCACCCGGCCCATCCCCCGCCGTACGGTCAGTCCCCGATCAGGCGCCGCGGAGTCGGCGTTCTACACACCGTCCAGTCGCCTGGACATCGTGTCGAGTGTCGGCCATGGAGGACCCTCGCGCAGCGAGCGCAGGAATTCCTCTCCGAAGCGCCTCCCGTTCGGAAACTGGTCGCCAACGTCCCAACGCCACGCTGCGACCATCGCGAGAACGAGCTGCCGGCACTCGTCCAGCAGTCCTTGGTCAACGCCCGGGTAGTGCTCGCAGACCGCCTCGGGAACATGGGCGAGATCGAACTCGACCGGCCCACGGCAGCACGTCTCGAAGTCGATGAACAACGGGCCGTTCTTCGTGCTGAGCAGGTTGCCTGGATGCGGCTCGCCGTGGAGCAGCTGCTCCACGGCCCCGCGGTCCTCGATCGCCCGTCGCACGCTTTCTAGTCTGCTGCTGAGGAACACGCGGTCTACGTCGGCGAGCTCCGGCGAGAGATCCGGGTTGGCAACCAGTTCTTCCGCCTCCGCGATGCGATCCGTGAACCGTGGGCTCGCCACATCAACCTTGCGCATGCCGGCGTGCAGCCGCTCCAACGCCTTGGCGTAGTCGACTGGTGAGACTTGAGGCGTCACGGGCTCGTAGTAGGTCCACAGCGTCACTGCGAAGCCATCGCGCTTGTACACAAGCGGGTCCACCCGAGGCTCCAAGGCACCCACGGGGCATCCGACCTCGGCGAGCCGTTGAGCGAGCTCGACTTCGAGCTCGGCAACCTCTTGCCCCACGGGCGCGACCCGGGCAAAGACGTCGCATGGCGTCAGCCGCAGCGCCAGCTTGTTCGAGTTGTGAAGAACGATTGCGTCGTTAACTGGCAGGTCGAGCGATGCGGCAACCGAAGTCGCAGCCGCGATCGCCCGCGTGACGTCGTACATCTCCATAACTCGGTCACGCTACATTCGAGATCTCGTTCTGTCCCTCGCATTTTCGACGGAGTGGAACTCCGAGCGGGACACCTCGCGCCGCACTGCCTCAGGAGGGCCCAAGGCACCGGAGCCGGCAGACCTTCGCCCGTGCCCACGGTGCCGACCGGCCGAGCCGAACCGGTTGACGGCCCACAGACTCAGCAGGGCGATCAGGCCGCCGACCAGACCGTCGAACAGGTAGTGGTTGGCGGTCAGGACGATCGCGGCGAGCATCAGGATGGGCATCAGCCAGCCGAACAAACGCATGCTCCAATGACCGGCCAGACCGGCGACCGCGATCCCCATCAGCAGGTTCCAGCCCAGATGCAGGCTCGGCACGGCGGCGTACTGGTTCACGAACGCCGGCGGCTGCAGCACCCGATAGGCCTCCGTCTGCTCGGTGACCGTGTCGACGAAGCCGTACCCCGCCAGGAAGCGCGGCGGTGCCACCGGGAAGACGGCGAAGATCACCAAGCCGATCGCACCGGAGATCAGCATCGCGTTCCGGAACGTCCGGTACGCCTCGCGATGCCGGATCAGTAACCACAGCAACGTCGTCAGCAGCACCGGCCAGTGCCCGTAGATGTAGATGTAGCTCACCGTGTTTGCGATCCAGCCGTGCGCGGTGAAGGCCGCTTGCAGCTTCGGCTCGACGAAAACGCCCGCCCACTGTTCGACCGCGACGACGCTCTCGGCGTTCCGGTAGGCGACGTCGACCCTGGTCGCGATCAGGCCCCGGACGCCGAAGTACAGGACGATGGCGGCCGCGATCACGGTCACCTCACGCGCGACCTGTTGCGCCCGGCCGGCCACGCGCAGCAGCGTTGTCTCCCCCTCGGCGACCATCGCTCACTCCCTCCGCCGCTCCTCCTTCCACTGTCGCCGAGGCGACCGGCAGCGGCACAGGGCTTTGCTCCCCCGGAATGGCGGCAAAGGTCCACGACATGCGTCACGATGCCGTTCTTGGACACGCCGGATATGGTCGCGGCATTGGACTGTCGGGCCTGCGCACGTGTCAGCGGCGGCCCGGAAGGAAGCCGTCATGGACAAGAGCCAGACGAATCTCGCGCGGATCGCGCGGCTCGTCTCCACAATCGCGACGCATCGTGGCGTGCGCATCGCCGCGCTGCTGGCCGCGGTCGGGCTCTCGCTGTGGAATGTCGAGCGCGTCCCGCACACCGCCTTACTACCGGCTGCGGCGGGATTGCTGCCCTTCGCGATCGGTAAGTACGTGCTATGCCCGATGCGCTGGCATGCGATCTCGACCAGCGGCCGCCCGCGCCGGTGGCATCTGCGCGC
>NZ_JBEZYF010000111.1:0-18015 GCF_040638415.1 Kribbella sp. NPDC026596
CCCACGTCCGCCGGCGGTCCGCCGTGCCTTCCCGGCGCGAGGGTACGGCGAAGCAGTTTGGGGCCAGGGTCTTGCGCTCGTGGGGGTGACAAGGTCCACTGCTGGCAGCTCATCGGGCCAGGGGAGGACCGCCACCATGTCTCTGTCAACGATGCCTGCGTACCGCCGGAAGGCGCGGCTTGCGGCCGTGTTCGCCGCGGTGCTCGGGTTGGCAACCGCCACCGTCACCACAGTTCCAGGGGCCGCGGCACAACCGGGGGGAACCGGCAGTGCCGCCGCCACCGCAACCGATCCACATCCGAAATCGGACCAGGACCTCGGCGATGCCGACCGGGCCAGACTCGCCGCGGCAGAGGCCGCGGGCAAGAAGACGGTGACGCTGCTGGTCGCGGCTGAACGCGACCGCTTGTCGACCGCCGCGGACCAACTCCGCGCTCTCGGCGGGGTCGTGCTGAAGTCCGACGCGGCCGTCGATTACCTCAAGGTCGAGATGCCAATCGGGAAGGCCGAGCAAGCCGCCAAGGCGAGCGCGGTCGAGGCGGTCGACGTCGACGGCCTGTTCAAGATGGACGATCCGCAGCCGGACGGGACTCAGCTGCCGATCCCGCAGACGCCGCCCAGCGCGACCACGCCGCGCGTCAACCCGTACCTGCCGACCGGTGACACGCAGGCCGCGCAGTTCGCGCTGGCCAACCCGACGTGGGACGGTCGCGGCACCAAGATCGCGATCCTGGACTCCGGCATCGATCTCGACGTACCGGCTCTGAAGACCACGACGACGGGCCTGCCGAAGATCGTTGACTGGTACAACGCGAACTCCCCGACCTCGGGTGACGCGACGTGGATCAGTACGACCGGTCGATTCAACGGCACGTTCACGGCCGGCGGCCGGACCTGGACCGCACCGGCGACCGGTGGTCCGTACGCCCTCGGTCTGCTGCGTGAGGCGGCGGGCGAGCTGGCCCAAGGCGAGCTCGGCGGGGACGTCGACCGGGACGGCGTGACGGCCGAGGCGATCGGCGTACTGCAGGACCGCACGACGAAACGCGTGTACGTCGACACCGACCAGGACGGCGACTTCACCGACCAGACCTCGATGATCGACTTCAAGGTCAACCGCGACACAGGTCACCTTGGCACCGACAACCCGGCGACGGCCGTCAACGAGAGCGTGCCGTTCGTCGTGGTGACCGATCGATCGGTGTACAACCCGGACTCGGATGCGGGCTCGGTGGTCAACCTGGGCATCGCCGGTGCGCAGCACGGCACCCACGTTGCCGGTATCACCGCGGCCAACGGACTGTTCGGCGGCAAGATGAGCGGTGCTGCTCCGGGTGCGCAACTGATGGCGGTCAAGGTCTGCCTGACCACCACCTCCTGCACCAGCAGCGGCCTGATCGACGGTGTGCTGTACGCCGCGCACAATGGCGCCGACGTCGTGAACATCTCGATCGGCGGGCTGCCGGGGCTCAACGACGGCAACAACGCCCGGGCGGAGCTCTACAACCGGACGATCGACGAGTTCAACATGCAGATCTTCCTCTCGGCCGGCAACAGCGGCGCCGGGGCGAACTCCGTCGGCGATCCGGCGGTGGCCACCAACTCGATCGCGGTCGGGTCGTACATCACCAAGGCGACCTGGCTCGCGAACTACGGCTCGGATCCCTTGAACAACAAGGGTTTGCACCCGTTCTCGTCGCGTGGCCCGCGGGAGGACGGCGGCTTCAAGCCGGACGTCATCGCGCCGGGTTCGGCGATCTCCACCACGCCGCTCTGGCAGCCCGGTGGTCCGGTGGCCGGCACGTACACGCTGCCACCCGGCTACTCGATGCTGAACGGCACCTCGATGGCTGCCCCGGAGACCACTGGCGCGGGCGCGTTGCTGGTCAGTGCCTACAAGGCGACCTTCGGGACTCGTCCGACCGCAGCCGCCCTGCGGAGCGCGATCCGGTCGAGTGCGGCGTACCAAAGTCAGCTCGGCGCCTACGAGCAGGGCGCGGGTCTGGTCCAGGTGACGGCCGCCTGGAAGGAGCTTCGTGCTGGGCAGCGGCCCAATGCGATCACCGCGTCCGTTCCGGTGAAGACGGTGCTCAGCGGTCAGCTGGCGACGCCGAACGTCGGTGTCGGCATCCACGACCGTGAGGGCGTCACCCGTGGGGTCAAGTACGTTCGCACGTACACGCTGACCCGGACGACAGGGCGCAACCTGCCGATGCCGCACCTGGTGCGGTGGGTGGGCAACGACGGCACCTTCACGTCGCTACCCGTGGTCTTCCTGCCGTTGAACCAGCCGGTCTCGTTCGCCGTGCAGATCAATCCGTCCAGTACGGGCGCACACTCGGCGGTCCTGCAACTCGACGACCCGACCACACCGGGCGTCGACCTGATGACCATGAACTCGGTGTTCGTGCCGACCGACCTGACGGCGGCCAACTCGTACACGTTCCAAGCCAGCGGCAAGGTCGGGCGGGACGCGACTCGTAGCTACTTCGTCCGGGTGCCGGTCGGCGCAAGCGCGCTCAAGGTCGACCTGACCGGCGGCGGCACTCAGGCCGGCGCGGGACAGATCCGCTTCCTGCGGTACAGCCCGCAGGGCCTGCCGGTGGACAGCAACGCGAGTACGAGTTGCTACGACCCGGATGCGGGCGCCGGCTGCGCCGGTGGATCGCCGCACAGTCGTACGGTCGTGAACCCCGAGCCGGGTGTCTGGGAGCTCGTCGTCGAGGCACGCCGTACGTCGGACGTCAAGGAGGCGCCGTTCGGCCTGTCCGCGACCGTCCTCGGTACGACGATCTCGCCGAACCCGGACGTGGTGTCGTCCGTGGCGCTTGGGGTGCCGGTCGTCCGTAACTACACGGTCTCCAACCAGCTCGCCGGATTCACCGGCCGGCTTGTTGGTGGCGGTGCCTTGGCCAGCACACAGACCCAGCGTCCGACGATCGGCCACCTGGCAACGCAGACGTTCGACGTCACCGTGCCGGCGGGCGTCACGTCGTACACGATCCGTACCGGGAACGCGTCGGATCCACAGGCGGACATCGACCTGCTCGTCTACCGATGCGCGCCGGCGTGCGTCCTGGTCGGCGCCAGCGGCGGCGCGACAGCCGTTGAGCAGGTCACGCTGGCCAACCCGGTTGCGGCCCTCTACCGGATCGAGGTAGACGGCTTCAACGTGCCGAGCGGCAGTACGGCGTACGACCTGGTCGACTCCTACGTCTCGCCGGCGCTCGGCAGTCTGGTGAGCCCAGACACCAACGCCAATCACCCGTCCGGCTCGTCGTGGTCAACCACCGCGACCCTGACCGTCAACGCCGACCCCGGCGCCGGCCGCACCATTACCGGCACCCTCACGGTCCAAACCGACACCAACGCCACCATCGGCACCGGCTCAGTCATCGTCAACTCTGTCACCGGTCCCTAACCCGTGAGCCGTCGGCGGACGCACCCGCGCCCGCCGACGGCTCAGGCACGGGAGATGAGGAGCCAGGCGAGGTAGGCGACGTACGCGGCGACGAACACGCCGCCTTCGATTCGGGTGATTCGGCGGCCTGACATGAAGACCGGTATGCAGGCGACTGCGGCGCCGACCATGAGGAGGAGGTCGCCGCCGAGGATCTCGTCGGGGACCTCGACGGCGCCGGGTGCTACGAGGATGGTGACTCCGAGGATGATGGCGATGTTGTAGACGCTGGAGCCGAGGAGGTTGCCTAGGGCAATGTCGCGGTTGCCTCGGAGCGTGGAGACGATCGTGGTGACCAGTTCGGGGGCCGACGTACCGATCGCGATGATGGTCAGTCCGATGATGACGTCGCTGACTCCGAACGCTCTTGCGGCATCGACGGCGCCGTCGACGAGCAGTGTCGCGCCGATCACGATGACTGCGATGCCTACCAGGAGGCTCACCACATGCAGCCACGGTCGCGCCCTCGTCACGTCGTCGCTCGCCTGGTACTCGGCCTGGACGGCGGGCGTTTCCTGTCGGCTGGTGCGCAGTACCGCCAGCGTGTAGCCGATTCCGAGAAGAACGAGCAGGACACCGTCCAGGGTGCCGAGGGTGCCGTCGAGCGCGACGAGCAGTAGGACCAGCGACGCTGCGGTCATGCAGGGCAGGTCGAACCGCACTGTGCGGGTGTCGAGGGTGAGTGGGGCGATCAAGGCGCTCAGGCCGAGGATCAGAAGTATGTTGACCAGGTTCGTGCCCACGATGTTGCCGACGGCCAGGCCGGCCCTGCCCTGTCGCGCGGCGTCGATGCCGATGGCCAGCTCCGGCATGCTGGTGCCGAGCGACACCACCGTCACCCCGACGACGATCGGCGCGATCCCCAGTCGCAGGGCCAGCCCTGTCCCGCCGCGAACCAGCAGCTCGGCTCCACCCAGGAGGCCGATGAGACCGCCGACGATCAGCAGAGCGCTCGACATCAACCCACCGTCTCACGCCCCCGAAAGCGGGCCAAGCACCTGCCGGTCCGCTGGTCAGGCCCGCCAGCGGTCGGTCAGTTCGTCATTGCTGGGTGGCGGTCCCGGGAGCTCCGAACCGCCACCCGGTCGTTCCCCGGACCGATGCATCGCCTCCAGCATCAGGGTGAGGTACCGATGCCGGAGCTGGTTCGTCCGAGCCTCGTCGCCGAGCTTGATCGACGTGATCTGCTCCAGGATCACCGCGAAGTCCTCGACCACGATCCCCGGCCGGAGGTACTCCTTCGTCCGCGCGTAGATGGCCTGGTTCAGCTCAGCCGCCCGGGCGGCGTCCTGCCAGAGGTCGGGCGTCGGGGTGAACGTTCCCGCCAGCCGCTGGGTCAGTGAGTTGGTGTCGGCGTCGACCAGGGCGTGCAGGAACGCTCCGAACGCAACCCACGGCTCGCGGTCGTCGGCCAGAGCCTTCTCCGACTCCTCGATGTAGCGGCCCAGCCCATCGCTGCAGAGTTTGCGGAGCAACTCCTCCTTGCTCGCGTACCGCCGATAGAGCGCGCTGATACCGACACCGGCGCGCTCCGCCACGGCGGCGATCGGGGCACCGGGATCGGCGATGAACACCGCCCTGGCCGCGGCCAGGATCACTTCGTCGTTGCGGGCCGCCTGCGCCTGCCGGCCACTGAGAGCTCTCGTCATGTCACCAAGATACCACTTGAACGGAATGCTCCGTTCCGCTAGAGTTGGAACAGAACACTTCGTTCCGTTTGGATCTGGAGCCGATGATGACCGCAGTCGCAGAACTCCCCGGTAGCTCCGCTCTCGAGCTGGCCCCGCGTCGCTCCCGCAGCCGCTGGTTCGCCTTCTCCGCGGTCATCACCGCGTCGGTGATGGATCTGCTCGACTCGACCGTGATGAACGTCGCCGCGCCCGCCATCCGCGCCGACCTCGGCGGCTCCTACGCGAGCCTTCAGTGGATGGCCGCCGGGTACACGATGGCCCTGGCCGTCCTGCTCCTCGTCGGCGGCCGCCTCGGCGACCTGCTCGGCCGGAAGCACGCGCTGCTGATCGGCGTCGGCGGATTCACCGTGACCTCGTTCCTGTGCGGCCTGGCGGTGTCGTCGGAGATGCTGATCGCCGCGCGCGTCGCTCAGGGCGCGTTCGCCGCGATCATGTTGCCGCAGGGCTTCGGACTGGCCCGGGACCTGTTCGAGCCGGTCGAGCGAGCCAAGGCGTTCGGGTTCTTCGGCCCGGTGATGGGTCTGTCGGCGGTGATCGGCCCGATCGTCGGCGGCACGCTGCTCGACGCGGATCTGCTGGGGATCGGCTGGCGGGCGATCTTCCTGGTGAACATCCCGGTCGGCATCTTCACCTTCGTCGTCGCGGCCAAGTACCTGCCGAACATCCAGCCCACCGGCCGCCGGATCTCGCTGGACATTCCCGGCCTGCTGATCGCCGGCGCCGGCCTGGTCGCCCTGGTCTATCCGCTGGTGCAGGGTCACGAGATCGGCTGGCCGCTGTGGTCGAAGGCGCTACTGGTCGCCTCGGTGCCGATGCTCGCCGGGTTCGGCGTCTACCAGTCCCGCCGGCAGCGCATCGGCGCTCTGATCGAGCCTCGGCTGCTGCGGAGCCGCTCATACCTGTCCGGCGTGTTCTTCGCGGTGGTCTTCTTCGGTGCGATGGCCGGCACGTTCGTCCTGGGCATGTTCCTCCAGGTCGGCCTCGGCTACACCCCGATCCACGCGAGCCTGGCGATGGCACCGTGGGCCTTCGGGGCGTTGATCGGCTCGGCGGTCTCCGGGATCACGATGCAGAAGTACGGTCGCAAGCTGCTGCACATCGGCCTCGCGCTGATGGCGATCGGCCTCATCGGTCTGTACGTCGTACTGACGCTGGCCGGCCTCAACGTCGGGCACTGGGATCTCGCGGTCCCCAACCTGATCGGCGGAGCCGGTATGGGGATGGTGTTCGTCCCGCTGTTCGACATCATCCTGGGCGGCGTCCGGGACGAGGAGGTCGGCTCGGCCACGGGCCTGCTGGGCTCGCTCGAGCAGGTGGGTATCGCGCTCGGTATCGCGGTGATCGGTTCCATCTTCATGGGCAAGGTCGCCCACGCCGAGCCCTCCACCCGCGCCCTGGCCGCGCTCGACGGCACCCAGGCCGCGCTCCTCGCAACCGTCGGCGGGATCCTGCTCGCGTTCGCGGTCGGCTTCCTGCTCCCCAAGACGGCCCGAGCCGGCGCCTCGCACTGATCCCCATCGGCTTGGTGGTTCAGCGTGGCTCGGCGAACTGCCGGAGGGACTGCCTCATCGCGACACGATCCGGATAGCCATGCTGAGCACCAACTGTGTAGATGTAGTGCCGGTCGCTTTTGGTCACCGCGGCGACGTACCAAACGGGACTGCCCGCGGCCAGCATCGCCACTATCGTTCGGTGTTCGGGTGTCGTGCACATGCTGGCCCTCCTCAGTTCGGTGTTGGCTCTGACAGTGATTCGGAACAGATGAACTGCTGGACTGCGCAGTTGTTGAGCCAGATTCGTACTGGCGTCTGGACCTGTGTGAGCCGGTCCGCGGCCCGGCTCACACAAGTGCTCTTCCATGCTCAGAAGCACGCCTCGGCGTAGTAGCACGGCGGCTCATACCACGGGTCGGGCGGGGGCGGGTCGACGAAGAAGATGCGGAAATGCGCCTGGTTCTGGATGAACCGCCCCGAGTTGCCCGTGAGGTAGTTCGCTCGGACCGTCCAGACCTCTCCTGCAACGGTGTGCCTGGCAAGGCCGACCGTCGTCTCGTTCGCGACGCAGTTGCCTCCGGCTACTCGGCCATTGAAGACGAACGACCCGCTCACGTTGCTCTCGACGGTCCATGCCGGCGAGGTGTACGAACGAAGGCCATTGCCACCGACCCGGAACGAAGTCCAGTCGCCGGTGAACATCTGGTAGTCGTCAGTGCCACCGTCGACAGGCTGATCCTCGGTCCGCACGCTCGTCGGGTACACCGACGTCAGGTAGACGTGCCCGTTGGTTCGACACCCCGTCGCCTGGGCGGACTCCGCACCAACGACCGAGACCGCCGCCACCGGGACCAACACGGCCGCCGCGGCGGCAAGCCGTCTCACCGACCGCCGCCAGCGGCCGGATGTACGCGTTTGTTGCATGGCTGTTTCCTTCCCCAACAGATGCAGATCGGTCGACCGGTCGATCGAATGGACACTCGACCTTCGACACCACCGATCCCGCAGATGGCCGGCGTACCCCGGTCAGGGGCAGGTCTTCTCGTACGGCCGATCGCCGAAGGCCTGACTCCACTCGTCCGCACTGAGATTCCGCCCGGCCATCGCACACGCGTGAGCGATCGTGCGATCGATGCGCGTGTCCCACCGATAGACCTTCCCGTCGTACGCCGCGATCCGTACGACGTCGTTGCCGTCGACGAAGCTGGGGATCGCGGCGACCGGCTTCCCTGAGCCGGCGACGCTCACGGTGCCGAGCAGGTCCAGGGTGCGCGGCCTCGGCGTCGCCCTCGTGGTAAGCCGCCGCCACCCTCAACCAGCGTGATCGCCTGCGACCCGGGGTTCGGACCAGTGGGTCCAGCCCCGGGTGGCCAGCTCAGACCGGGCTACGTCGCAGGCGTGGTTTGCCACTGGGCGGGTGTGATCTCGGTTGGGGTCAGGGGCAGGTTCTTTGATAGGGGAGGTTGGGGAAGGACTGGGTCCATTCGGTGGAGGTCAGGTCGCGGCCGGCCATGGCGCAGGCCCAGGCGAGGGAATGGCCGGTGCTGATGTCCCACCGGTAGGTCTTGCCGTCGTACGCCGGAATCGTGAGAACGTCACTGCCTTGCGTGAAGATCGGCGCAACGGGGATCGGGTTCCCTTCGGTCGCGGTGGTGATGGTGGACTGGCTCTCCAAGGTGTGCGGGTCCCAGATCGTGACAGTGCCGTCCGCTGCTCCGGAGACGAGGCGGGTGCCGTCCGGGGAGAAGCGGATGGTCACGCCCTCGGCCTTCTGGGCGATCGTCGGGGCGGGCTTGACAGCACCGGATCGGGGGTCGATGGTGACGACACCTTCGGTCCCGGTGACTGCTATCAGTCGACCGTCAGGTGAGTAGGCAACTGCGTTGACCCAGGTCGGCAGCTTGCCCTGGTGGACGATCTTGCTGGTGGCGACCTCGATGATGCGCCACGACATCGTGGCGCCACTGATGCCCTCCTCGAAGAGCACGGCGGTCTTGCCGTCCGGGGACGATGCTGTGCAGCAGTCTGCGGTGAAGCCGTTCAAAGCCCCCGACGGCGTCAAGTCAGCGTCGAAGAAGATGCTGCCCTGGACAGTGCCGCCGACGATGCGGTTGCCGTCGCCGAAGTACAGGGCCGACCCCACGTCCCTGCGATGTTTCTTCACAATCTTGCCGGTCCGGGCGTCGACCATCACGATCAACTCGGTGTCGTTGACGAGCAGGCGCTCTCCGTTCGGGCGCCAGGATGCCGGTGGGTTCGACTGCTGCCCGAGTTCGAGGTCGAGGCGGGTCGGCGGCGTCATCCGGCCGGTGGCCGCATCGGCGATGCTCAGCCAGGAGGTGCCGGCCTCGTTCCAGAGGTAGGCGGTTCGCTGTCCGTTGCCTGAGGCAAGAACGTGGAGGTACCGGCGCGGCGGGGCGGCCCGAGTCCAGGGAAGGTACCGCCGCTGCCCGCCGAGATCGTAAGCACGGACGATACCCTGGTCGCCGGCCGCATACAGCGTCCGCGTGTCCGGGCTGAACGCGACCGCCCAGGACACCTCCACGGTGCGCAAGCGTTGCAGTGCACGGCCGGTGGCCAGCTCCCAGATGACGACCTCACCACCGTAGTGAGCCGTGGCCAGCAGTTTGCCGTCTGCCGAGAAATCGGCGGCGCGCGGTGGATCCGCGGAACTGCGCAAGTTCCTGACGGTCTTCCCGGTGCGCGCATCGACGATCGTCGTCATGGTTCGGTCAGTCCGGACCGGGCCGGGATGCAGGAAGGCGAGCAGGTCGCCGCTGTCGGAGACCTCGACGATCGGAAGACCGATGCTGGGAGCGACAGGGGCCTCGCCGACAAGGTCGGACCGCTGCCACTGCTCCCGGCCGGTGGCCACGTCGAACGCGGTGAGCGGCCAGGACCGGTACACCGTCCGGCCGTCAGGACTGAGCGCCGCCCGCTGCGCCGCCCACGACAGGTCGACCCGTCGTGGTGGCTGATCGAGCGCGTCGAGGTTCCATACCAGGGCGAACGCCAGCGCGATCTCCGCCTCTACGCCTTCCTTCTGAGCGCCGAGCGCGAGGGAGCGGCCGTCTTTGCTGAACACCAGGCTGTTCAGCCGCGGTACGTCGGGCGGCGGGACGACGGGCTGCTGCTTCACCGGCTTGAGAGTGCCGGCGTCCAGCAACCGGACCGGCCACGCCGGGTCGACCATGTTGCCATAGTTGTCGTTGGCAATCGCGGCGATCAGGCGCCCGTCGGGACTGAAGCGGGGCCGGGTGAAGACGACCGCATCCTCCGCGACCGGTGCGAAGGTGTACGAGTTGAGCACCTTTCCTGACTGCGCGTCGTACAGGTGGAAAGTCGCCTTGTCGTCGCCGGAGACGATCCGGGTACCGTCGGGTGAGACATCGATGTTCTCGGTCCGGCCGAAGGGCGCGCGGATGGAGCGGAGCAGGGTTGGGTGTTTGTTGATGGCGGCAACCAGGTTGGCTCGCGTGGCCGGGGCGTCGTCGAGGCGGACGCCCTGGGCGGCGAGGAGGAGGGACTGGCTGATGTCCTCGGTGACCAGTGCGCGGGCGCCGACCTGGCGGGCCAGTTCGCGGTTGGCGGCCAGCTCGGCTCGGTCGGCTTGACGTACGGCGACCAAGCCGGCGATGAGTGCGCCGACCAGCAGGACGGCCGCGGTGGCAAGGGCGGCGCGGAGGCGGCGGTTGACTCGCAGCTGCAAGCGGGCACGGGTTTCGGCCGCACGGAGCTCGGTCTCGGACAATCGTTTGCTTGCGGCAAGGAAGTCTTCCTCGGTCGCGGTCAGCGTGGGCGTCGTGCGTTCTCGCCAGTCGAGCGCCTTGGCGAGGCGGACGCCGCGGTAGAGCTCGCTCTCGGGCCGGTCGAGGTTGTTCCACGAGTCGGCGGCGACCGCGAGGTGGTGCAGGATCCGCTGGCCCTCGAGGTCGTCCTCGAGCCAGCCGCGGAGCCGGGGCCAGGCACGGACCAGTGACTCGTGCGCGATCTCGACGACACCCGCGTCGCTGGTGAGCAGCCTCGACGCCACGAGAAGGTCGATCATCGTGTTGTCCTCGGGACGAGTCACGACGAGCCGGCGCGGAAGGCGGCTGCGGATCGGTTCCCCCTCCGGGCCAGGTGCGACCAGGCGCAGCAACAGGTCGTGCAGGATCGCGCGCTGCTCCGGCGAGATCCGTTCGTGGACCTCTTCGGCGGACTGTGCGACCGCACTTCGGATACCGCCCGAGGCGTTGTAGCCCGCGACCGTGAGGGTACGGCCCTCGCGGCGTTGCCAGGTCTCGCGCAGGGCATGCGACATCAACGGCAGCGCTCCCGGTTGGTCGGCGACCTCATTGACCAGCAGATCGACCAACCCCGGTTCGACGACCAGCGAAGACAGCCGGGCGGGTTCCTCGATCGCTGCCCGTAGATCCTCCCGCGTCATGCCCGACAGCAGGTAAAGACCGCGCTCGACCGTTCGCGCGAAGGCCGGATGGGCGGAAACGTCAGCGAGCCGATCGGCGCGGATCGACATCACGAGCGGCGCTTGGTGGGCATTCAACGCATCCAGGAAAGTCTCACGCTCGGCAGCGTCCTGGCACAGCGAGAACACCTCCTCGAACTGATCCACGAGCAGCACCGGCGCCGTCGTACCAGGCATCGCAGCCGCCAGCGCGGCGACCGGATGCGGACCCGGAGTCATCACCACGACCTGCTTGCCGTCCCGGCGCAACGCTGCCGCCACCCCGGCCCGGACCAGCGAGGACTTGCCACACCCGGACGGTCCGGCGACCGCCAGTACCGAGGCATCCGTCAGCTTGCGCAGGCAGGCCGCGATGTCGGAATCGCGACCGAAGAAGCTGTCCGCGTCATCGACGTCGTACGGCTTCAGGCCCGGGTACGGGCACACCGGGCTCGGTTCCGGCAGGGCACTTTCCGCGACCAGAGACGGGTCCTGGCGCAGGATCGCCTGCTCCAACGCGTCGACATCCTCGTTCGGGTCGAGGCCGAGGTCGCGATTCAGCACGGTCCGCAGGCGCTGGATCGTCCGCAACGCCTCGCCCTGACGACCCGCCTGGTACTGCGCCGTCGCGAGCAGGACCCAGCGACGTTCGCGCAGCGGAGCCTCCGTCACAAGGGACTGCGCCTTGGCCAGAACCTTGTCGTGCTGGCCCGACCGCAGCGCCGACTCGACGTACAACTCATCGGCGGTATGCCGTAGCTCGATCAGTCGCGAAGCCTCGATCCGGGCCGGTGCCCAGCCCTCCAGCTCCGTCAGCGGCCGGCCGCGCCACAGCGTGAGTGCATCCGCGAGTACCACGGCCGATCGCTCAGGTTCGCCGGCCGCCAGCAGCTCACGAGCCCGTACCACCGCGCGATCGAATCGCTGCGCGTCGATCTCATCGAGCGGAACGACGAGCCGGTACCCCAGCGGCAACGTTTCGATCGCATGCGTGCCGAGAACCTTACGAAGCCGGACCACACAGCCCTGCACGATTTTCTGCCAGGACGGCGGCAGTCGCTCGCCGCCCCACAACACGTCGGCGAGCTGCTCTGCACTGACGACCTCCCCAGGGTTCACCGCCAGCGCTGCGACCACGACCCGGTCACGTCGCCCGAGAGCCTTCTGATCCCCCTCGATCGTGAGCGGGCCCAGTACATCGATGCCCACTCCTCGACTGTCGACCTCCCGCAGCAGGTCGTCAACGGCCGAGTTACCGCCGTGATACCGCGCTCAGGCGTCGCGATACCACCTTGCGCGACAACAGGAACACCGAGCGACCGGCGTACCCGGACCGCAGCGAGCGGCCCCGCCGGACTCGAGGACAGGGAGACCGAATCATGAAGCACCGCATCACGGCGATCGCAGTCATCCCCTTCGCCTTCACTTTCGCCTTCGCAACCGTCGGACCGGCGACGGCGAGTCCGGGCGATCCCCAGCCGACGCAGCAAGTTACACCGTGGCCGGACGAGGGGTCCGGCTATCCCGGGTACGCCGACCCGCCGGCGCCACTGGCACCAGTCGAACCGGTCAATCAAGGGACTGCACTCGACACCACCTCGATCGCCCTCGGCGCACTCGGTGGCATCGCCCTCGGCGGAGCCGCGCTCGGCATCGCCCTCGGCGTACAGCGACACCGCGACCACTCGGCGCCGCACCCGACCTGAACTCGTACGCCGCGACCACCTGAAAGGAGGAATCATGAACCGCAAGTGCCGGGCCATCGCAGGATCCGCGCTCGCGCTGGGCGCTGCCACGCTGACCACTACCGAAGCGTCGGCACAACTAGCCCCGGAGCCAGGGTCCGGGTCCGGGTCCATAACAATGCCGGACTGCCACTGGGCCTACCACCCTGCCTGCAAGGAGCCCCCGCTGCCGGTGCCCCCCCGCGGAGGCGGCGCTCGACCCGGGTCCGTCGGACGCCGGCGGGGCCGGGGCCCGGCAGGCGGGCGCATCCGCACTCGGCACCGCCGGCCTCGCATTCGCCGCCATGTGGCTGTACCACCGCCGCCATGCACCGGACATCTAGACGAGTCGTCGTACCCTGTGCGCCCAGCAGGTACGACGCTACGTTCGCCACCAGCCCTGACGAGGTCTATCGGATCGGCGAACTGGATTGGATCGCCGCCGACACCACCACTCGGTCTGCCGCTACAGCCGGTCCGGGCGGTTGTGTCGGACCCCGGTGCGACGATGAGGTCATGAGCTTCCCCATCCAGGGCAGTGTGACCACGCCCGTGCTCGAGATCGGCTACGAGGCGGCCGGCGAGCCGAGCGCGGACGGCGTTCCGGTGATCCTCCTGCACGGCTTCCCCTACGACGTACGCGCGTACGACGAGGTGGCAGGCGGCGATGGGCCAGAACCTGCTGGACTTCATGGACGCGTTGGAGATCGATCGGGCCGTCGTCGCGGGCTACGACTGGGGCGGCCGGGCCGCATGTATCGCCGCAGCCCTGTGGCCGGAGCGCCTCACGGGCCTGGTCACCTGCGGAGGCTTCGAACGCGGCCGACGCGGCCTGACCCGCAACCGCGATGAGCTGTGCGCCCTGCTCTGGCGCGACTGGTCGCCGACCTGGACCGCCTCCGCTGCCGCCTACCCCGACACCGCGCCCAGCCTGCACAACCCGGACTTCGTCGACGTGGTGATCCACTCCTACCGCCACCGTTACGGCCTGACCGAAGGCGATCCGCGCTACCACGCTCGGCGAGCTCGCCGGCGGAGACGCCCACGGTTCGCTGTTCGGCTCGACCAAGAACGTGTACGACCTCGAGCGCACCCCCGGCGGTTCGTCCGGCGGGTCCGGTGCATCCCTCAGCGCCAACCTCGGAGCCGTGGCCATCGGTCAGGAAGGGCTCGCCTCGATCCGCCGGCCGTCTGCCTGGAGCAGCATCGTCGGCATCCGGCCGACGCTCGGTCTTGTGAGCCGGACGGGTGCCTACGGATGCTGGCCGAGCAAGTCCGGCTCCCTCGGCCCGATGGCTCGCACGGTCGAGGATGCGGCCCGCCTCCTCGACGTCATCGTCGGCTATGACCCCGAGGACCCCTCGACGGCCCACGGGGTCGGGAAGCTCTCCACCTCTTTCGTCGAGGCGCTCGACCCAGAGGCGCTGCGGGGTGCTCGCATCGGCATCATCCGCGAGACGATCGGCCTCGGCTCGGACCCGGCCGCCGATGACTTCGCGAAGGTCCGGACCGTGTTCGGCGGGGCCGTCGCCGAGCTCGCCGCAGCCGGCGCCGAAATCGTCGACCCGGTCCAGATCAAGGACCTGCACGCTCTGCTGGCCAAGCGCTCGTTCGACTCGGGCAAGGAGGCTTTCGAGAACTGGATGGGGCGTAACGCGAACCCGCCGTACAAGTCCTTCGAGGAGTTCGTGTCCCAGCCCCAGTTCAAGAAGGCCATGTGGCTGCGCGGCGGCGGGCGTCCGTCGCCCTGGACCGCGTCGTACGAGGAGTACCTCGAGGCGCGCCAGGAGCTGATGACCAACCTGCTCGTGCTCATGGCCGACGAGGACCTCGACGCGATCGTGCACGTGACCGTCGAGCACACTCCGACCCTCATCGAGGAGGGGATCAACCCGCCGTACCACAACATGAAGGGCGCGCCCCACCTCAACACCTTCCTCTACGAGGTGCCGTCGCTGACCGTCCCGGCCGGCTTCACCGACGACGTGCTCCCCGTCGGCATCACGTTCCTGGGCCGTCCGTACAGCGACCTCGACATGATCCGGTTCGGCTACGCCTACGAGCAGGCGACCAAGCACCGCGTGGCCCCGACCACGACGCCGGCCTGACGACACATCAACCTGGGAGACGATGACGTGACAAGCGACTTCACGCCGTTCGAGGCGACGATCGCCGACATCCACTCGGCGTACGCGGCAGGCACGCTGACGTGCTCCGGGCTTGTCGGCTACTACCTCGACCGCATCGAGGCGTACGACAAGTCCGGTCCGCAGATCAACGCCATCACGACGGTCTCGCCGAGCGTCCGGGAGGAGGCGGCCGCGCTCGACAAGGCGTACGCCGAGTCGGGACCGGTCGGCCCACTGCACGGTGTGCCGGTGCTGATGAAGGACCAGGTGGACACGGTCGGCATGCCGACGACGCTCGGCTCGACGTTGTTCAAGGACTTCTACCCCGACAACGACGGCGTCCTGACGACGAAGCTGAAGGACGCCGGTGCGCTGATCATCGCGAAGACGACCCTGGGCGAGTTCGCCGCAGGCGACACCCACGGGTCGCTCTTCGGGTCCACACGAAACCCCTACGACCCCGAGCGAACGGTCGGCGGGTCGTCGGGCGGTTCGGGGGCGTCGGTCAACGCGAACTTCGGCCTGGTCGCCATCGGGCAGGAGGAGTTCGCGTCGATCCGGCGGCCCGCCGCGTGGAACGGCGTCGTCGGGATGCGTCCGACCCTCGGGCTGGTCAGCCGTTCCGGGGCCTACCGGCCGTGGCCGTCCAGGAACGGCTCGCTCGGCCCGATGACGCGCACGGTCGAGGACGCGGCGCGCGTGCTGGACGCAGTCGCCGGCTACGACCCCGAGGACCCGTCGACGGCCGCCGGAGTCGGTCAGCTCACCGGCAGCTGGGTCGGGGCCCTCGACCCCGGCGCTCTCCACGGTGCACGGATCGGCATCATCCGCGAGAGCATCGGCGGCGGGTCGGAGCCGGGCACGGTCGACTTCGAGAACGTCGCGACGGTCTTCAGCAAGGCCGTGGCCGAGCTCGCTGAGGCCGGGGCCGAGATCGTCGACCCGATCGTCGTCCCGGATCTCAAGGAGCTGCTTGCCAAGCGCTGGCAGGACGCGGGGGCGACATCCTTCGAGAACTGGATGGGGCGCAACGCGAACCCGCCGTTCACGCGCTACGAGGACTTCGCGGAGACGGACGAGTTCAAGGAAGCCAACTTCCGCCGGGACCGTGGCCGCCCCCGCAACCGCACCGCCTCCAAGGGCGAGTACGAGCTGGCTCGGCAGGAGCTCATGACCAACCTTCTGGTGGTCATGGCCGACGAGGACCTCGATGCGATCGTGCACGTGACAGTGGAGCACACGGCGACGTTCATCCGTGACTTCGTCAACCCGCCGCACGTCAACACGAAAGGCGTACCGCACCTCAACACGTTCCTGATCGAGGTACCGTCGATCACCGTTCCGGCAGGCTACTCACCCGAGGGGCAGCCCGTGGGCATCACGTTCCTCGGCCGCCCGTTCAGCGACCGGGAGATGGTGTCGCTCGCCTACTCGTACGAGCAGGCGACGAAGCATCGCGTTCCGCCGGCATTCACGCCGGACACCGTCTGAAAGGGACATGGACTGCTACCGCAGCTCCGTGGCGGACGTATGGTACGACGGCCGTTTCGTCGGCAGGTCGGGAGGAGTGATGTGCTCCTGACCTGCGTTGTGCCGAATAGGGCGGGCGGGACACGAACCCGCGACCCAGGGATTATGAGTCCGACGTCCGTTGCCACACCGGTCGATTGTCGCCGAGTTGACCTGCGAGGCGTGCGCCGCCTACTGTCCGGCCAGCTTGGTCACGACCGGCGCGAGTGTGTCGGCAAAGTCGGCGCCGATGACGAAATAGGAGAGGCCGATCTCCTCGCGTCGGCGTTGGATTTCCTCGGTGGCTGCCGCGGGGTCACTCGGAAGGATGACGAGCGAGTCGGCCGCGCGGAGCGCTGCGGTGTCGAGGTTGGGCGGCGCCATGAACGGAGCGACGCCGTCACCGACGGCGGCGACGTGCTGGGCGAGTTCGATGTCCCGGCGGCCGGCAAAGTCGCGTACCCGGTTGGTGGTTTCGACCCGATCGTCTTCGGGTGAGAGTACGAACGTGACTGCGTCAGCGACTTCGAGCGCCAGCGCCTGCGACTTCGGTCCGCTTACCGCCATGACCACCGGCGTGTGCAGATCGGGGCCGTCGAACCTACGCAGTGCCTCCACGGTCTCGCGCATTCTGGCACGACGCTCAGCTGGGGAGACGGCAGCCAGCCCCAGCTCGACTTCGATCCCGGGTCGGCCGGCGCCGATGCCCATTTCGAAGCGGCCTTCTGTGAGTACTGAGAGTGAGTGAGCCTCCCATGCTGTGCTCCATGGTTCGCGCAGCGCGGCGGCATAGACCCACGAGCCGATCCGCAGGTCAGCGAGCGCTGCCGCGGTGGCCAGCGTGGGCCCAAGTGCTGGTTGCCACGTAGGCACGTCGGGCATCAGCAACGTTGAGTAACCCCTGTCGGCGATGCGACGCACGCGGTCTCGCCACGCCGGCAGGTCAGAACTGAGCGGGGCAACGACCCCGAAGCGGAATGGTCTGGTTGTGCGCTTGGCCTGGTCGAGCATCGTGGGTCTCCTGAGTCTGAGGGCCTTGTTCGATCCTGTTGTCCTATCCACGAACCGGCCACCCAGAATTCGACAACGCCGCACTCGACACCGGGAACGTCCACGCCGGACAGGTCGCCGATCAGTGCTTGTCGAGCTAGCAGCACGCATTGCGGCTGGAAACCACTTCCCGCCGGTCAACGCCAGTTCAGGCACCGGCCTCGAGTACGGCGAGGTCGCGCACCGCATAACGGTGGTGCTCGGCCTCTTCCTTCAGCACCACCTTGAGGCAGCGGCGTACGACGTACGCCTGGTCGGGATACGGGTCCGCCGGCTTGCGACCGCAGACCCGATCGAGCTCGGCCTCGGTGAGCCCGTCGACGACACGCCGCAGCGTGGCCATGCGGGCGAGCCGCGGCACGAGCACGTCGTCAAGCGTCGGGGTGGCTTCGAGGGTGAGCCCGAGTTTCGCCGACTCGTCGGGCGGCATCCCGCCGTACGGGAAGCCCAACGGGTGGTACGGCGCTTCCTCCTCGAGCACGGCATTGCCGAGCCAGGCATCGCCGGCGAGT
>NZ_JBEZYF010000112.1:0-910 GCF_040638415.1 Kribbella sp. NPDC026596
CGGTATGCTGCACACCACCCCAAGCCTCACCGGCGGTCTGCTGCCCACCACCCCAAGCCTCACCGGCGGTCTGCTGCCCCCCACCCCAAGCCTCACCGGCGGTCTGCTGCCCCCCACCCCAAGCCTCACCGGCGGTCTGCTGCGAAGCACTACCCCATGCCTCAGCAGCCGTCTGCTGCCCCCCACCCTGTCCATCCCCACCAGCCTGCTGACCCCACGCCGCGGCCCCTTGCCCACCGCCGTGGTTCTCACCAGCGGCCTGCAGGCCCCACGCCCCAGCGTCTTGTCCGCCGGCCTGGCCCTGACCATCCGCCTGCTGACCCCACGGTCCGGCGTCTTGTCCGGTGGCCTGGTTCTCTGCAGTCGTCTGCTGGTCCCAGGGTCCAGGTTGTTGCCCGGCGCCCTGGTTTTCGGCCGGTTGCTGGCCCCACGGTCCGGACTCCTGTGCACCGTCATGCCAGCCGTTGCTCGCAGCTTGCTGCTCCGCGGCGCCCCAGCTGTTGTTGTCGCCTGCCGACTGCCACGGATCAGTCCCGGTCTGCACAGGTCCCCAACCACCGGCCTGCCCAGCCTCGCCGCCCTGCTGCAGAGTCCAGCTCTGCCCACCCCAGGGCTGTCCTTGGCTGGCGTCGTCACCACTCTGCTGCTCCGCACCCCAGCTCTGACCCTGTCCGGCCTCAGCACCCCACCCCTGGGCCTGATCCGCGTTGACGGCAGCCTGCTGAACGCCCCAACCTTGTCCCTGGTCGGCCTGCCCGTCCGCCTGCTGCGCCGCAGACTCCTGAGCCGGCTGCACGCCCCACCCATTCGCCTGGTCCGCCTCCTGGACACCCCAAGCCGGCTGGCCCTGTCCCTGCTCGGACTGACCCCACGCCGGCTGAGCCTGTGCCTGGTCCTGCGCGGACTGTGC
>NZ_JBEZYF010000112.1:1006-17952 GCF_040638415.1 Kribbella sp. NPDC026596
GTGCACCCCACGCTGGCTGGGCCTGCTGCTCGGACTCGCCCCATGCTGCCTGAGCCTGTGCCTGGTCCTGCGCGGACTGTGCACCCCACGCTGGCTGGGCCTGCTGCTCGGACTCGCCCCATGCTGCCTGAGCCTGTGCCTGGTCCTGCGCGGACTGTGCACCCCACGCTGGCTGGGTCTGCTCCTGCGCGGACTGCGCGCCCCACGCGGGTTGCACCTGGGTGGGGTCGTCGCTTGGGTCGGCGGCGGTCCAGGGCTGGGCGTGGTTGGTTGGTTGGGGGGTTTGCAGGTCCTGGTTGTCTTCGGGCTGGATGGCCCAGGCGGGCTGGATCTGGGTTGGTTCGTTGGCCTGCTGGGTGGTCCAGCGTTGCTGTGCTTCCGTCGACGCTTCAGCGGGCTGCGGGTCTGGTCGTGGCGTCGGCGCCATGGTTGGCGCGTCGGTCCAACTCACGTCCGACCAGCTCTGTGCCTCCTGGCCAGCACCGCCAGCTGGGGCGGGACCTGTTGTCGGCGTGCCTCCGGTGGTGGTCTTGGTACGAGAGGTTGCTGCCTCACCTGATCCGTCTTCGGTGTCGACGGGGGCTGGTGCGAGTTTCAGGGTCCAGCCGTTGCTTGGGGCAGGCTCAGGTGTGTTGGCGGGTTCGGCGAGGGGCTCGTCGAGGGGTACGTCGAGTTCCTCGTCCGAGACCTCGCGTTGCGACCAGTGCTCTGGCGGGGCTTGTGCGATCACCGGGGCGTCCCACGTCGCGCGGGCTCGCTCGAACGCACTCCGCTCATCCGCGTCAGTCGGTTCGTCGGTGTCGTTGGCCGGCGCGACCGCGGACAGGCGCGGGGCGTCGGCAGCCTGGGTCGGCTCGCCGGACTGCTGGGGCTCGGCGTCGGCCCACAGCTGTGGGGTTGCCGACTGCTGCCACCAGCCCGATTGCTCCTCCGACTCACCAGACGCGTCGACTGGCTGGCTCGGTGCGCCTGACCCGGTCGCTGCGATGGGCCGCGGCTTCTCGGGCTGCGTGGTCGGCTCCGTGACCGGCCGGGCCTCACCGAACGGCTGGGCCTGCGTGGCCGGCTGGGCCTCTGTGGCTGACCAGGTTTCGGCGAGCGGGCGGGTGTCCGCGTCGCGCTCCGACCGGGCGGCGGCCTGCGAGGCGGCGGCCCGCGAGCTGGCGGCCTGCGAGTTGGCGGGCTGCGAGTTGGCGGGCTGCGAGTTGGCGGGCTCGGAGCCGGCGGCCTGGTCCTCGGGTTGGGCGTCTGCGGGCTGGGTGCGGTTGGTCCATTGCTTCCCGTTCCACCAGCGGATGGTGTTCGGCTGGCCGGTGGGGTCCGGGTACCAGCCTTCGGGAGGGTTGCTCATGCGATTACCGTAACTTCAGCTCGTGTCAGCGCGGCCGTGCTCGCCCAGCCCTCAGACACCGTCCTCCTGACCGAGGCTGAAGGCGGCTTCCAGGTCGTGCGACGAGTACGCGCGGAACGCGATGTGCGTCTCGGTGCTGAGTACGCCGGGCACCCGGTTCACGTGGTCGGGGATGACAGTGGCCAGGTCGTCGTGGCGCGCGACCCGGACCATCGCGATCAGGTCGAGCCCGCCGGTGACGGAGTACACCTCACTGACGCCCTCGATGGCGGCCACCTGCTCGGCGACCTCCGGGATCCGCGCGACGTCGGCCTTGATGAACACGATCGCGGTGACCATGCCGTCCTCTCCTAAGAAGTCACACCCCAACCCGCTGAAGCATAGTGTGGTCGAGCTCCCGCAGCGCCGTCGCCGTCGGTTCGTCCGCGGGCAGGAACGCCTCCATCCGCAACTCCGAGACCGTGACGTCGATCGCCGTACCGAACCGGGTCAGGGTGGTGATCAGCCGCAGCTCACCCTGCTCCGACCGGAGCCGCAGCGGTACGGCGAAGCCCAGGTGCTCCGGCCCGCTCGGCGGTCGTGGCGGCACCACCGCGGTCAGCTCCTCGATCAACGCGTCCGCCGCGGCGTCCGGATTCAGCGCGGCTTCGCGGGTGAGCGCGTCGATCACATGCCAAGCCCACTGATCGAGATTGACGATCCGGGGAGCCAGCCCGGCAGGGTCGAGCAGCAGTCGAGGGATGTTCACAGGTGAGGTAAGCAGGCGCTCCGACACGCCGGTCGTCAGCGCGTGGAAGCTGCCGTTCGCGAGCACCAGATCGCCGCGCCGATCGACGACGACAGCCGGGTACGGGCGATGCCCGTCGAGGATCGCGGTCAGAGCCGTCCGGATCGCGCCTAGACCCGGCCCGTCGTACGGCGTCTCGTCGTACGCAGGCGCATACCCGCCCGCCAGCAGCAGCTCATTGCGATCGCGGAGCGGGACCTGGAGTGACTCGGCGAGGCGGATGACCATCTCGCGCCCGGGGAGCGAGCGGCCGCTCTCGATGAAGCTCACGTGCCGCTGGGTCGTGCCCGCCCGGATGGCGAGCTCCAGCTGGCTCACCCGCCGCCGGGTCCGCCACAGCCGCAGCCCCGCGGACAGATCAGATCGAGAGGTCAGCATGTCTCAGGTCTAGCGCATGGCACCGACAGTCCATACCCAGCAGGGAATTGTCCGGGGTACGGCGCTCTCGGCAAGCTGCTGAGAGCAGGGCGGCAACCGGGTCGCCCGGACCGAAGGAGAACGTCTTGTCCGACGCGCAGGAATTGGCCGATCGGTACGTCGCGGTGTGGAACCAGCCCGATCCGGACGCCCGGCGGAAGGCGATCCAGGAGCTGTGGACCGAGGACGGCGTACATCTGCTCGAACCCCCGGAGGAGATCGTCGAGCGAGCCGAGGAGATCGGAGTCACGGCCACGCTGGAGGCCCGCGGGCACGAGGCGCTGGTACGGCGGGTGACGCGAGCGTACGACGAGTTCGTGGCGCCCGGGCAGTTCGAGTTCCGCCCGCACGGCGAGGCCACGACCTTGCACGACATGGTGAAACTCCGCTGGGCGATGGTGCCCGCCGGCGGGGGAGAGGTACTTGCCGTCGGCATCGATCTGCTCCTGCTGGCACCCGACGGGAGGATCGTCTCCGACTACCAGTTCATCGAGTCCTAACCAACCCGTGCCGGCCCGAGCGGGCGCATGTGGCGGCGGCGTTCGGTGGGGTGGTGGTGGACCTCGGAGTGGGCGTTGTCGAGGCGGGTGAGGTGGCGGCCGGCACCGCTGACCGGGCAGGTCCAGGTGCCGTCCATCTCGACCAGCCGGATATCGGGCTGGTCGAGCCAGCGCAGGACCAGCTCGATCTCCTCCGGCGAGGCTGCGGCCACCGGGCCGATCCCCGGCAGCACGGTCTCGGCCGATGCGCGGAGCATCTCCAGGTACTTGCGCGGATCCGTCCCGCGCGGGCTGATCCCGGCCGCCGCGAGCCGGCCGCGACGAATCACGTGCAGCTCCCAACCGCCGTCGTCGGTCCGCCGGGCCGCGCAGATCTCGGCGCACCCAGTGACCGACGCCATCCGTTGCATCCGCGCCGAGCTCCGCACGAAAGCACTCAACCGATCCCGATGGACGGCGGCGTCCTCGAACCGCTCGTCCGCGGACAACACGTCGATCCGCCGGTCCAGCGCGTCGACCACCGGCGTCGGATCCACGGTCAGCGCCGTCCGCAGCGCCGTCACGAATTCGCCGTACGAATCCGCTGAGATCCGTCCGTCACACGGCGCGACGCAGCGGCCCATCTCGGCCAGCACGCACGGCGACAACTGAGGGGTCCGCGACATCCGGGCGGTGCACTGCCGGATCGGGAACGCCTCGTGCAGCGCGGCCATCGCCCGCTCGGCCGTCTTTCGCGAGCTGAACGGGCCGAGATACCCGGCGTCGTCGTCGCGCACCTGTTTGACGAGCGACAACCGCGGAAACGGTTCGACGGTGACCTTCAGCCAGTGTTGCCGCTCCGGGAACTTCGAGCGCCGGTTGTACCGCGGTTTGTGCTCCGCGATCAGCCGCAGCTCGCGGACCTCCGCCTCGAGTGACGTCCCGCACTCGATCCCGCGCACGCCGGTCGCGATACCGACCATCTCGCCGATCCGGTTGCGGGTCTCGGAGGCGGTGAAGTACGACCGGACGCGGGTCCGCAGGTCCTTCGACTTCCCGACATACAGCACCTCGCCGCGGTCGTCGGTGAACAGATACACACCCGGTGCGTGCGGCAACGATTCGGCCAGGTGCCGCTTCGCGCGCACGGCCGGCGCGACCCGCGACGAGTACGTCTGCAGGTCCTCGAGCGTCTGCACGCCCAGCGAACCGACGCGCTCGAACAGTCCGTGCAGCACGTCGACGGTCGCACGGGCATCCGACAACGCGCGGTGGTTAGGCGTCGTGGTGGTCCGGAAGAGCTTGGCCAGCGTGCCGAGCTTGCAGTTCGGCGCCTCGTCCGGCGTGATCACCCGGCGCGCCAGCAGGGCGGTGTCGACGACGGCGAAGTCGGGCCAGTCGTACCCGTGCACGAGGCTTTCGTGCTTGAGGAACCCCATATCGAACGGCGCGTTGTGCGCCACCATCACGCACCCGTGGGCGAACTCCAGGAAGGCCGGCAGCACGGAGTCGATCCGGGGTGACGAGGCAACCATCAGGTTGGTGATGCCGGTCAGTACGGCGATGAACGGCGGGATCGGGTCCGCCGGATTCACCAGCGTCTGGAACTCGCCGATCACCTCCCCGCTGCGCACCTTGACCGCGCCGATCTCGGTGATCCCCGACTCGCCCGGCGCGCCGCCGGTGGTCTCCAGGTCGACGACGCAGAACGTGACGTCGCGCAGCGGCGTACCCAGGTCGTCGAAACTCGGCTGGACGCCGCGGATGGGCAGCGAGTCCGGAGCCGGCGCGGGCACGGGGCTGGTCATGGCAACGACGCTAGGAGGCCCCACCGACAATTCCGCAGGTGACACGCGAGGGAGTCGACTACGCTCTCGGTATGCGTACACAGGCGATCACCGCGAAACCGGCCGGAAGGCCGGGACGTTGTGGTCTGCATCACTGGCCCAGCGCATCTCGCTGCCAGGCCACCGCTCGGGCCGGACTGCGGACCGGTGACTGAGGCAGGCACCGCCGCGAGCTCCGCCGCTACGACTTTGCCCGAACCGGTCCGGCAACGGGTTCTCACCCTCGCCGCGCACGCCCTCGGCCAGCTTCCGGCGTCCGACATCCCGGCCCCGTTGCGCCGTTTCGCCAGTTTCGCGCCCGCCAAGCGTGCCAAGCTCTCGGCGTCCGTGCTCGGCCCGATCCTCGAGACCGACGACCACTTCCGCCGGCTGGCGGCCTTCCAGGTACGCCGTGAGCACCCGGAGCTCGGCGACGCCGTGGCCGAAGGTGTCCCGGTCCCGGCCGCGGACCCGGTCGAGGTCGCGGCGCTGGCCTACCTGTTGCGCCCGGACGACTGGGAGCAACACATCGCCGCGGCCGCCCAGGTGCCGGTCGAGACGCCCCACGCCGACGAGGAGGCGATCAACCGGCTCGCCGACCAGCTCGATCAGGCCCGGACCGAGACCCGGCAGGTCCGCGAACGGCTCCGCGAACAGGTCAACGAGCTCAAGGCCGAGAACGTCACGCTCCGCCGCAAGCTGAACGAGGCGCGGCAGCGGATCAGTGGTCTGCAGAGCGAGCTCGAGCATCAGACGACACAGGCCGAAACCGCCGACGAACGGGTCGAGGCCGCGCGCACCGAAGTGGACCGTGAGCTGCGCAAACTCCGGTCCCGGATCACCGAACTCGAAGCGATCGAACACGCGGCACGCCGTACGGCGGGACAGGAACGCGAGCTGGCATCGACGCGGACCCGGCTCTTGCTGGACACGTTGCTAGAGGCAGCGAGTGGGCTACGGCGCGAGCTGGCCCTGCCGCCCGGGGGAGAGCTCCGGCCGGCCGACACCGTGGCCGGGACAGAGCCCGACGCAGCACCGATCGGACGTACGGCGCCTGAGGACGATCCGGCCTTGTTCGACGAGTTGCTGTCGTTGCCGCAGGTGCATCTGATTATCGACGGCTACAACGTGACGAAGACCGCCTGGCCGAACTCGCCGTTGCACTCGCAGCGTCAGCGGTTGGTGACCGCGTTGGGTGCGTTGGTCGCGCAACGCCGGATCGAGGTCACGGTCGTCTTCGACGGCGCGGAGCTTTCGGGCCCGGTGCAACTGAATCCACCACGCGGTGTGCGGGTGCGCTTCAGCCCCGCCGGAGTGATCGCCGACGAGGTGATCAGGCAACTTGTCCGCGCCGAGCCTCCGGGCCGCCCGGTCGTGGTCGTCTCCACCGACCGTGAGGTTGCCGAAAGCATCATCAAGCTCGGTGCGCGTTCACTCTCCGCCACGAGCCTGATCTCACGCATCGCCCGCGCCTGACGACAGAAACTGTCGGCGGTCTTCTCTAGCGTCCTTTTCAGCCGGATGCAAGTCCGGGTGCTTCCCCACTTTGGAGGACGTTGTGCTGATCGACTGCGAAGCATGTGTGATGAAGGGTCCAGGCTGCCAGGACTGCGTGGTCACGGTGGTTTTGGCCTTCTCCACCGAAAGTGCTAGCTCCGCCGAACGCTCCGGCAGTCTGCGGATCGACGACGACGAGAAGGCCGCCCTGGACGCGCTGGCCGAGTCCGGTCTGGTCCCGCCGCTGCGCCTCGTGCACGCTGTCAGCAGTGTCGACCCGAACACTGTTGTCGAAACCCCTGACGGGGAAGGCGAAACGGCCGTTGGGTTGGCATGATCCTTCGTTAATTTTGGATCAAACCCGAGGGGCGAATTGCACTGGTCACGAAACGGTCACTACTGTTACGTCTCGTTGCCTCAGGGTGTCGGTCGATCAGGCCGACCGGGCAACGGTAAAAAGCCGAGGGAGTGACCGGTCGGCGACTGTGGATGACATCCGCAGCCGGCGTGGTCGACGGGGACGGCGCGAGCAGAGGAAGGGACCGACCGGGCTGTGTCCATCGGACGCATCAACCGCACCAAGGGAATCGCCCTCGCCGCCATCACCAGCACCGCTGTCGTCGCTGGCGTGATCTTCATCCAGGGAGCGGCGGACGCTGATCCGAAGCCCACCCTGGCCCAGGCGAAGACGCAGGTCGCAGCGCTGCAGCACAAGGCCGAGGTGGCCGGTGAGTCGGCCAACGACCTGCGCGGGCAGATCAGCGCCTCCACCGCCCGGGTGAACGCCCTGAAGGCCGGTATCGCCAAGCAGCAGACCCAGGTGGACACGGTGCGGCGGCAGATCGGTTCCCTCGCGGTCGCCGGGTACCAGACTTCCGGGATGTCGACGACAGCGCAGTTGCTGCTGTCGCCGAACCCTGACCAGTTCCTCAGCCAGGCCTCCACCGCCCAGGCCTTCGCCGGGCAGCAGGATTCGGCGCTGCGCCGCTATCAGCAGGCTCAGGGCAAGCTGACCGACCTGCAGGCCAGTGAGCAGACCGAGCTGGCCGCGCTGCAGGCCGTGCAGGCCCAGCAGAACGCGCTGACCAAGCAGATCCAGACGAACCTCGACGCCGCCCAGAAGGTGCTCGACAAGCTGAGCGACACCGAGCGCAAGCGGATCGAGCAGGAGAACGCCGACGAGGCCGCGGAAGCCCGCAAGGAGCGCCCGACCCGCGACAGCGACCGGATGGACAACCTGCCGGTGCCGGTCAGCGGCCGCGCCGGGACCGCGGTCCAGACCGCGCTGGCACAGCTCGGAGACTCCTACGTCTGGGGCGCCGACGGCCCCGACTCGTTCGACTGCTCCGGCCTGATGATGTACGCCTGGGGCAAGGCCGGTGTCTCGCTGTCGCACTCCTCGAAGGCGCAGGCCAGTGAGGGCCGCCGGGTAAGCAAGAGCCAGTTGATGCCGGGTGACCTGGTCTTCTACTACTCGCCGATCAGCCACGTCGCGATGTACATCGGCAACGGCCGGATCGTGCACGCCAGCCGCCCCGGCAAGCCGGTGAAGACCGACCCGATCGACCTGATGCCGTACAACACCGCGGTCCGCCCGGGCTGACCTGCGTCCTTGACATACTCATCGGCTCCGGGGATCCATCCCCGGAGCCGAGTCGTTTCACGATCATCCAGGTGCCGTACTGTCGGAGGTGGCACGTAGTGTGTCCCGCCTGACTGGGGCAGGTGAGCAGCGAGAGGCCGAGGTGATCGACGAACAGGGCGACACGGTGCCTCTCCCAGCGGTCCCGCCGAACGGTGACCGGCCGCAGCCGGCTGATCACCGCCCGTCGGCCGAGCCGGCCAAGGCCGAGCGGACCAAGCTGAGTAGCCGTGGGTTGTCGCCGTCGTTCGCGCCGATCGCCAAGAAGGTCGCCCTCGGCCTGGCCGTCTGCCTGGTCGCCGGAGCCGGGTACGCCGGACTCCAGCAGATCGCCAACGCGCCGGCCGACCCGAACGCGCCCGGCACGCATTCGCCGCAGAGCTCCGCGACCCCCGACGAAGCCGCCGAAGGGGTACGGCGTGCCGTCGCCGGAGAGGCCGTCCTGCAGAAGATGGCCGACGCGGTCGAGAACAACAAGCGCACCGAGTTCCTGAACACGATCGACCCGAAGGCCGCCGAGTTCCGGGCCAGCGCGCGAACGATCTTCGCGAACCTGAGCACCCTCCCGATCGGCACCTTCCAGTTGCGCTACGTGAGCGACGACACCGGCGCGCTCACCCCGGCCCGCCAGGCCGAGCTCGGTGGCAGCCAGGCCTGGCTGGCCCAGGTCGAGGTTTCCTGGCAGCTTGCCGGGTTCGACGCCAAGCCGGCCCGCGAGACCCTCCCGGTCACGTTCGTCACCCGGGACGGCACGACGTACGCCGCCTCGTTCTCGGAGCGGTTCGTGGCCGGTCAGCGGCGGCCGATCTGGGCGCTCGGCCCGATCGACGTGGCCAAGGGCGAGCACAGCCTGGTGATCAGCCTGGACTCGGAGTCGGACGCGAAGAGCTATGTCTCGGTCGCGGATCGCGCGGTCGAGTCGGTCACGAAGGTGTGGGGCAAGAGCTGGCGGCAGAAGGTGATCGTGTACCTGCCGGCCAAACAGGCGCAGATGGAGTACATCCTCGGTGCCGAGCCGAATACGTACACCCAGATCGCCGCCGTCACGATGGCTGAGCTGGACACTCCACTGGCGGGCGCTCCGGTGCGGATCGTGGCGAACCCGAAGCTGTTCGTAGAGCTCGGCAAACAGGGCCGCAAGATCGTGCTCACGCACGAGACCACCCATGTCGCCTCGACCGCGACAGCGTCGCCGGTGCCGTTGTGGCTGGCTGAGGGATTCGCGGACTACGTCGCGTTCACCGCCGTGCCCGTGCAGGACGAGTCGGCGGCGAAGGAGCTGTTCAAGGCGGTCCGGGCCGGTAAGGTGCCGGCCACGCTGCCCGGTCCGGATGCGTTCGCCGCCTCCGCGACCGAGCTGCCGCAGGCCTACGAGTCGGCTTGGCTCGCCTGCCGGCTGATCGCCGAGCGGGAGGGGCAGAGCAAGCTGGTCAAGTTCTATCGAGCCGTGCACGCGTCGAAGAGCGGCACCGGTCTGGCCGACGCGTTCAAGTCGGTGCTGGGGATGACCGAGGCCGAGTTCGTCGCCGAGTGGCAGCAGTACCTGAAGAGGCTCGCCGGTGCCTGATCCGGCCGCGCGCTGGGCACCACGCGCGGCTGCCGCCGTACTCGCGGTGGCGCTGGTCCTGACGATCGTCGTCACCACCCCCTGGCACCTGATCGACCTGCCCACACCGGACGCGACTCTGGACTTCACCCCCGCGGAGATCGCCCGCCAGAACGCGTTCCGCCACGAGTTGTTGCCGTGGTCAACGACCTCCTGGGTGCTGTCGGTCCTGGTCCCGCTCGCGATCGGTTTCAGCCCGCTCGGCCGCCGTCTGTTCGACGCTCTCCGGATCCGCCGCTGGTACGTCGCCGTGCCGCTGCTCGTCGCCGCACTCGGACTGCTCACCAGCCTGATCACGGTCCCGACCGATGTGATGAGCGAACGGGTCACCCGCAAGTACGGGCTGTCCGTGCAGGACTGGGGATTGTGGACCCGCGACCGCGTCGTGAACTGGTTGCTGATGTCGCTCGCCCTCGCCGTCCTCGCGCTCGTCCTGATTGGCCTCGCCAAACGCTGGCGTCAAGGATGGTGGTTGCCAGCAGCAATCGCTGCCGCGGTGCTGGTGCTCGGGGTGTCGTTCGCGTACCCGGTGCTCGTCGAGCCGCGGTTCAATCAGTTCACCTCGATGCCGGCCGGCGCGCTGCGCGACGACTTCATGCGGCTCGCGGCGGAGGACGGCGTACCGGTCAAGGACGTGCTGGTCGCGGACGCGTCGAGGCGCACGACGGCCTTGAATGCTTACGTTTCCGGGTTCGGGTCGACCCGTCGGCTGGTTGTGTACGACACGCTTCTGAAGGACATGCCGCCGGCGCAGGTCCGGCTCGTGGTCGCGCACGAACTCGGTCACGCCGCGGAGGACGACGTACTGCACGGCACGCTGGTCGGCGTCCTGGGCGCGGCGTTCGCGGTGGTGTTGCTGCGGTTGTTGCTCGGGGCAAGGATGGCCGACCCGCGCCGGACCGCGCTGCTGCTGGCGTTGGTCGTCGCCGGTACGACGCTGTCCGCGCCGGTGCAGAATCTTGTCAGCCGGCGGATCGAGGCCCGGGCCGACTACCACTCGCTGCGGCTGACGAACGACCCGAAGGACTTCGTCGCGATGCAGCACGACCTGGCCGTGACGAATATCTCCGGGCTGGACCCGGCGCGCTGGCGGTACTGGATGTTCGCCACGCACCCGACCGCGCCGGAGCGGATCGCGATGGGCCGGGCCTGGGCGACCGAGTACGGCACGCCCGTCCCGCCGCTGGTGTCCCGATGACCGTTCTCGTTGTGACCAACGACTTCCCGCCGCGCCAAGGTGGGATCGAGACGTTCGTGCGGTCCTTGTGTGACGAGCTTCACGAGCTCGTTGTGTACACCTCGCGCGAGCCGGGCGACACGGCGTACGACGATGGTCTGCCGTTCCCGGTGATCCGGGACCGGACCTCGATGTTGTTGCCGACGGCCCGGATCACGAAGACCGCCGTCCGGCTGCTGCGCGAGTACAACGCCGATCGGGTGCTGTTCGGCGCGGCGGCGCCGCTCGGGCTGATGGGGCCGGCGCTCCGACGGGCCGGCGCGAAACGGATCGTCGCGATGACGCACGGGCACGAGACGTGGTGGGCCGGCGTACCGGGTGCTCGGCAGGCGCTGCGGCGGATCGGCGACGCCGCGGACACGATGACCACGGTGTCGACGTGGTGCGAGGAGCGGATCGCGCCGGCGCTCTCACCGGCCGCGGTACGGCGGATGCGGCGACTGACTCCTGGGGTCGACACGGATCGGTTCTTCCCCGATTGCGGGGGAGAGCAGGTGCGCAAAGGGCTCGGGCTCGACGGTGTTCCGGTCGTGGCGTGTGTGTCGCGGCTGATCCCGCGCAAGGGGCAGGACACCTTGATCCGCGCGTGGCCTCGGGTGCTGGCCGCCGTACCGTCCGCGATCCTGCTGCTGGTCGGCGGTGGGCCTGATCGGGAGCGGCTCGAGGAGTTGGCTGCTTCGCTCGGCGTCTCCCGGTCTGTCGTGTTCACCGGCCCGATCCCGTGGGCGGACATCCCGCCGTACGTCGATGCCGCGGACGTGTTCGCGATGCCGTGCCGAACCCGGCGCTTCGGCCTCGAACCGGAAGCACTCGGCATCGTCACACTGGAAGCCTCCGCCACCGGAAAGCCGGTCGTCGTCGGCGACTCGGGTGGCGCCCCCGACACCGTCCGCCACGGCGAAACGGGCTACCTCGTCGACCCGTACAACCCCGCCCCCGTCGGCGTCCGCATCGCCGAACTCCTCACCAACCCCGCCCGAGCCACCGCAATGGGCAAAGCCGGCCAAGCCTGGATCCGCCACAACTGGACCTGGCCCCACACCGGCGCAACCCTCCGCGACCTCCTCGACATCTAGCACCTGGGCCGGCCGGCGCCCGGGTGAGGAACATGCTGGACAGCCGGCACCAAGGGTCGTGTACCCTGGCGGACATGCATCGGGTGTTTCGACTTGCCGCAGCCGTACGAGCTTTCTGCTCGCCGGCTGCCGCTGCCTGACATCTTCTACCTCCACCGGCGACCGGAAACGGTTCGCCGGTGTTGTTGTTTCTGAGGCCCGGTGGTCTGGTTCCGGTCATGTGACAAGACAAGGACCAGAACAATGACCATCAGCAGGACTTTCATCGACTTCTTCCTCGACCGCGGTCACGTCCCGACAACGGGGTCCACGCTCATCCCGCGGCTCGGTGATCCGGTGCTCTTCACGACTTCGGGGATGCATCCGCTCACGCCGTACCTGGAAGGCGAACCCCATCCGCTGGGAGGTCGCCTCGTGGGCATCCAGCGATGTCTGCGAACGACGGATCTCGACGAGGTGGGGGACCGGACCCACCTGACCGTGTTCGAAATGCTGGGCTCGTGGTCCCTCGGGGACTACGGGAGCAGCCAGACGCTGCGCTGGGGCTACGAGCTCCTCACCGGCGGCTTCGGCATCGACCCCGGCCGGCTGTACGTGACCGTGTTCGGCGGCGACGATCAGGTGCCGCTGGACGAGGAGTCACTGCGGACCTGGCAGGAGCTGGGTGTGCCGATCGAGCGAACCACCGAGGACAACTGGTGGTCGAACGGCCCGACCGGTCCGTGCGGCCCGGACTCGGAGATCTTCGTCTGGACCGGCGAGGGTGATCCGGAGGGTACGCCGAGCACCGACAAGCGCTGGGTCGAGGTGTGGAACCACGTGATGATGCGCTACCGCCGGTGCGACGACGAGTCGCTCGAACCGCTGCGGCAGCAGAACATCGACACCGGGCTCGGGCTCGAGCGGCTGACGATGCTGCTGGAGGGTAAGGAGTCGGTGTACGAGACCTCGCTGTTCGAGCCGTGGATGCGGATCATCCCCAAGCTGTGGCGGCTCGACGAGCAGTCCCAGCGGATCGTCATCGACCACCTGCGGTCGAGCATCGTCATCGTCGGCGACGGCGTGCACCCGTCGAACACCGGCCGTGGCTACGTGTTGCGCCGGCTGATCCGCCGGGTGCTGACTCTGCTGTGGCGCGACGACGAGTCCCGCACGCTGTCCGACCTGCCGCTGGAGTTGTTCGAGCACACGCTGAACCACTTCCACCAGGGCGAGACGGTCACGCTGGTCCGGCGGATCCTGATCGACGAGGAGATCCGGTTCAGCAACCTGCTCGACCGTGGCCGGAAGGTCCTCAGCCACGAGCGGTTCCACAAGTCCCTGGACGACACCGACTACGAATACCTGCACGAGACCCACGGCCTCCCGCGGGAACTGGTGGACTCGCTCAGATGACCGGGTCCAGGACGTCGGTGCGGGGAGAGTCGGTATCCGGGATCTCCGGGGGTGCGACCTTCCCGACCGACGACTGGGCCACGAAGGCGCCGACCAGGACGATCGCACCGCCGATGATCTGGTTGGTGCGCAAGGTCTCGCCGAGCAGGATCAGGGCGAAGATGCTCGCCGCCACGACCTCGACGTACGCGACCGCTCCGCCGATGGCGGCGGACAGCCGCTGGACCGCGGCGGCGCCGGCCAGGTAGGCGACGACCGTGCTGACCACGATCAGCCAGCCGGCCAGCACCCAGCCGGGGGCGTGCCGGTGGCCGATCGCGATGGTGTCGACGAGCGTGTGCCACGGGATGCCCCACGGCGCGGAGATGAGCGTCAGCAGCACCGCACCGACCACACTGCCGGCCGCCGTCATCACCAGCGGATCCGCCGCACCCGTGAGCTTGTCGATCAGGATGAAGTACGTCGCCTGGCACGCGGCCGCACCGAGTCCCGCGAGCAGGCCGATCGCGTCGAGTTGCAGACCGGACCAGATCTCGACCACCGTCGCCAGGCCGATCAGGGCGATCCCGACACCGATCGCGGCCGAGCGCGGTACGGCGACCTTCTGGCCGAACTTCAGCCACGCGACCACCAGCACCGGCCCGGAGAACTCCAGCATCAGCGCGACGCCCACCGGGAGCCGGCTGGCCGCGATGAAGAACAGGGTCTGACAGCCGGCGATGCCGGTCAGGCCGTACAGCACGAGGGCCTTCCAGGACGCCCGGGCCGCGCGCAGCCCGGCCGAGCCGCGGAAGACCAGCGCGAGTGGGATGAGCAGAGCAGCGGCGCCGAGGATGCGTAACCAGGCCGCCTGTTCGGGGGTGAAACCAGCCCCGATCAGGGCCTTGGCGAACGGCCCGGACCCACCGAAGGTGATCGCGGAGAAGACCGCGAACCCCAACCCCACCGACTTCGTGCTGTACATGGGCATAACAGTCTCATGCCCATTACATGGCTGTCGAGAGAGATCTCAGAGGATGTTCACCGCACGGGCCGCGATCACCGCCACGGTGAGTAACGAGATCGTCGACTGGATCCCCATCAGCGTCTTCACCCGGGCGGTCAGCGGCAACGTGTCGGTCGGACTGAACGCGGTCGCGGCGGTGAACGAGACGAACAGGTAGTCGGTGAACCCCGGCAGCCAGCGTTCCCATCCCGGAAGGTCGACCGTCATCTGCGGGAACAACAGGTCCGCCCGCTCGACCTCGCGCTCGTGCTCCGGCGCCCGGGCGAACGGTCCGCCGCGGTCGACCTCCCAGTACCAGACCGCGAACGCGACCACGTTGGTCACCCAGATCAGGACTGCGCCCTTCACCAGCACCCTGCCGTTGTTGGCGTCACCTGAGTTCAGGTAGTAGATGAGCCCGGCCAGATAGAGCGCGTTGGCGAGAATGAGGACGGCCAGCAGGATGAGCTCGACCCAGCGCAGCCAGGGCTCGTCCCGGCTCAGGTGGAACGGGTTCATCCACACCAGCGGCAGCAGGAGCAGAGCGCCGAGCGCGGGCATGATCCAGCGTGGCAAGGCGCTGATCTGCGTCGGCACGAGCAGCTGCAGGACGAGGACCGCGATCACCGCCAGCGACGCGGGCCACCGCCGGATGTGCCGCATGCTGGGAGCCGCAGCTTTCGGAACCGTGTTCACCCCAGCATTCTGACCCCCGATCGCGGCTAACCGACGGAGGCGTCGACGACGGCCTGTCCGACCTCGGTACGGCGGTAGTGCACCTGATGTCCCGTACGACGACGTGTCGCGAGACCCGCATCCGACAGGGCCGAGAGGTGTTCGGCGACTGTGGCCAGGGCCAGCCCGTACTGAGCGGAGAGTGCACTGGTGGTTGCCGGCGGATCGAGGGCGACGAGCAGGGTTGCGCGCGTACGGCCGAGGAGGCGGGCCAGTGGATCCGGGGGAGCGGGGGCGTCGGACCAGAGGCGGGCGGCGCCGCGGGCTGGATACACCAGGGTGGGGTGGTAGGTCGGGTCGACGACTATGACGAGGTAGGGCCACGCGAACACACCGGGGATCAGGAGGAGGCCCTGGCCGGTCAGATCGCGGTCCTCCGAGCGGTACCGGGTGGCGATCAGGCGGTCGTCCTCCCAGGCGAGCGTCGGGTGCAGATCGTCGAAGAGTGCGGCCAGGCCACCGTCGGTGAGCTGCTGTCCGCGGTACGCGATGTCGTCCTCGAGTACGCGGCTGATGAGCGGCCAGTCCGGCTGGATCAAGGTGGTCCAGGCGTTCTCGATCTCGTCCGCGAGCCGTTCCCGGGTGCCGGCCAGGTCCTGCAGCATCCGGTTGATCTCCGGCGCGGCCGGATTGTTCAGGTCGTCGCGGGACCGGATCAGCTCGGTCCGGACCCGGTCGAGCGGCGTACTCCGTACCCGGGCGATCTCGGTCGCGAACTTCGCCCGGGATGCCTTCGGGGGTGGGGTGAGGAAGTCCGGCGTGAACCCGACCCGGGGCTGCAATGCCTTCACTCCGCGCAGATCCAGCGTCGCGGCCGTCTGGCGCTTGGCTTCCACCCAGTCCGCGTACAGCGGCCGGTGCCGGGCGCCGTTCAGCACTCGCACGGCCGACATCGTCTCCCACAGCGGCGAGGCTCCGAACCGGCACCGCAAAGCGTCGCCCTGCGTGAACCGCAGTACCGTCACAACTCATAACTTTCGGCCACAACCAAAACTCTACGCCGCGGCTCCGATCAGTGGACACCATCTGCTCGTGAGGTCCTACCGAGCCGTCCTGAGCATCGCCGGCATGCGCAACGTGTTCGCCGCCCACACCGTCTCCATGCTCGGGACGGTGGCGGCTCAGGTCGCGCTGTCGATCCTGGTGTTCGAACGAACCGGCTCGCCGTTGCTTTCGGCGTTGGTGTTGGCGTGCTCGTTCCTGCCGTACGCGCTGGGTGGGATTCTGCTGTCCTCCGTCGCCGACCGGTTTCCGGCCCGGCGGGTGCTGGTGGTGTGTGATCTGCTCAGTGGGTTGTGCATCGGGCTGATGCTGATCCCGGGGATGCCGGTCGGTGGATTGCTCGGGTTGTTGCTGCTGACGGGCATCATCGCGCCGATCTTCGCGGGCGCTCGGGCCGCCAGCCTCGCGCAGTTGCTGCCGGCCGACCTCTTTCCGATCGGGAGGTCGTTGCTTCGGGCAATTAGTCAGGTGACGGTGCTGACCGGGTTCGCGCTGGGTTCGGTGGCGGTCGCGGCGATCGGGCCGACCTGGTTGCTGGCGCTCGATGTGGTGACCTTCGTGGCGTCCGCGGTGCTGATCGGTGTGGGAACGCCCTACACACCGCCTGGCCAGCGGCAGCGTAACGCGATCAGCGACTCCTGGACCGGGCTGCGCTACCTGCTCGCGAACAGGGGTCTTCGCAATCTGATCCTGCTGACCTGGGTGGCGCCGGCGTTCTCCTCGGTTCCTGACGGGCTGGCTGTGGCTTACACCGCGCAAGCCGGTACGGTCGCGGCGGCCGCCGGCGCGCTCTTCACCGGTTACGCCACCGGCTCGGTACTCGGCGAGCTCGTCGACCCGCTCATGAGCACATCACCGCGCCCTCCGCTCGACGTCACACTCCAGCAGACCAGTCAGCTCACGGCGCTCGC
>NZ_JBEZYF010000113.1:0-16912 GCF_040638415.1 Kribbella sp. NPDC026596
CGCGGCTTCTTCTTGCCCATGGACTCCATGATGAACATCCTTCCGGAGCACAAGCTCCTGATCTCGGATGTCCGTCAAAACGGGTCAGGCCCACCCGAGCCCTGATGTACGTCGGCATGACCCGTGGCCGCCACAGCAACCGCGCGTACGTCGCCACCCACACGACGACCGCCGAAATGCATGAACCCCAGTTCGCCCAAACTATGCAAGACGTCCTCGAGACAGTCCTCGAACAAGACGGGATCGAGCGCTCGGCCCACGAAGTCATGCGCGCAGAACTCGACAACGCCACCCGCCTCGACCGACTGATCCCCATCCACGAACACCTCTGCCAGCTAGACGCCCGCGAACGCTACCGCCCGGCCATCATCAACAGCGGCCTCGACCCCGTCGACCAAGCCGCCCTTCAATCCTCCCCCGCCTTCGGACCCCTGATCACCGCCCTCCGCCGAGCCGAGCACCTGGGCCTGAACGTCCCCGCCGCCCTTCGCCAGGTCGTCAACCAGTCATCCCTCACCAACGCCAACGACCTAGCGTCAGTCCTCCACGCCCGCGTCGAGCGACTCATCACACGAGCCGAACGCCGTACGCGCGCGACCTCACTCGTCGCCGGCTTGATCACACCCGCCGTCCACGTCTCGAATCCCACCTACATAGCGGCCCTCCAAGAGATCGAGTCACAGATCGCCCAGCGCGCCGACTGGCTCGCAGAACAAGCCACTTCCTCCTACGAGCCGTGGTACCGACACCTCTCGGACTCAGCACCGGAGGGGACCGAGCCGCAGAGCCAGCTCATCCGCGACGTCGCCGCCTACCGCGAGCTCTATCGGATCTGTACACGCGACCCCCTCGGGTCTCCGCCATCGGCAGATCACGCCCAACAGCGCCGCCACAGTCGCCTCAAGCGGAAACTGCAACAGATCCCCGGCAGCGGCTTCCCAGAGCCAGGGACACCTGTTGCATCCTCAAGCACCAGTTCCACAGATGAGCCAGCGATCGAACGTTAGATCCATGCCCCCGATACAGACCGAGTCACGGCGGGTATCTCATCTGTCAATGATCGTCGTTGGCAAGTGCGCGACATGCCGCGCGCGCTGCCGACGGTTGAGCCACCACTCTAGGGTCTGTGTTGTGTCGTCGACGAAGCACCAGCAAGCGGCTGGCGCCGCGGAACTGGTGACGGCTGTCGCACAGCCAGATGACGCCGGCGCGAGTACGGCCGACAGGTACGAGTGGCAGGCGGCCATGGCAGCTGCCGATGGACTCTCTCTGTACCGCGGAGCGCTCATATCGGGCGGCGCTTCCATCGACACGAGGATCTTGTGCGAGTATCACGAGGACTGGGTGGTCCTGCGCGGCGATGATGCGGAGATCGTGTCGGCAAAGCACAAGGAGGCCGCTTATGGCGCTTTCACGACGTACACAAAGCTCGCCAACGACGGCGGCGTCGAGCACCTCTTCGAGCGCTGGCACGCATTGTCGGAGAAACCGACCTGCCGGTTGGTCACCACCTGCGGGCTCGACCAGGCCAGTGGCTTGGTCGCCAAGGCGAGCGATTGGCTGAAGGACCGTCTCCTGGCGGGCTAGTCCCTCCTAGGGGGTCCGCACGACCACGTGATCGACAAGATGTCGGACGTGCTGCCCGCTGACAAGGATCTGGTGCCGCCTGTGGTGATCAGTCCTCCGTTCACACGCGAGTGGGTGCGCCGGGATCGCATCGCACGTTTTCTCGCAAGGCTGACGCTTCAGGTGGAGCAGATCCGTCGTACTCATCTTCCGTTCGCTGCGCCCGGCATGTTTGCACAGCCGATCGTTGATCAGCTGCAGGCGACTGTGGACCCTCAGGTGGTCTGGGAGGTCACGCTCGGTGTATTTCGGCAACGCATGCGTGCCGCGGGACCCATTCCTGAAGGCGCGCTACCCACCGTGCTGCCACAGGTCACTGATGCGTCGCCAACGGCTACGGAACGGCGGATCGCGACGAGACTGGTGACGACCGCCGACATCGAGTTCGCGATCCAGATTGCGCTCGACCGACCGAATGCGTACCTCCCCTTGCCCAAGCTGCAGAGGACGTCGACGGTCGCGCTCAAGATGGACGTCGGCAAGTGTTCAGACAACAGCATCGAGCGAGCTGAGGAGCTTCGTCTGTACGCCGGAGGTTACTGGAGCGATCGGATGAGCGGTGATCCACGAGCGCGCGCCGAGCGCGAACGCGTCCGAATGAAGGTGCTCGCGCTGACCGACGCGACAACTGTCGAGGTTGCGAGCGACCACAAGCCGTGGGGCCAACGCTTCTGGGGCGAGATACAGCCGCGATTGGCAGAGCTCGCCGCTGCTGACCCGTCGATGCCAGACGCCGACATCATGCTGGGCGGAGTCTGCGAACTCGCGAACGAGTGCAGGGTCTGGTTCAGCAAATCGTTCGATATTGACGCCCACCGAAGTCAGCTGGAGGAAACATGACCCAGCTCGAGGAGGTCGAGGAGCTACGTTGGTTGCGTGAGGACCTCGCATACCACCAGGCCCGGGTCTTGCTGCTGACGGCGGCGGTCGCAGCGGCGCCGGGGCACCAGCGGAAGCTCGATGGACTCACCAAGCTGGCAAAGCTGGACTTTCTCGTACGCTATCCAGCCCTGGCCCCGGTCATCCTGGACGCCCTGCCGTGGGATGACGAGCGGTTGCATCTCACTGATCGCGAGCGAATCGATCCAACCGATGTCGAGGCACCGATGGTCCGGTACAAGTACGGCCCTTGGGATGATCGCTACCACCCGGTTATTGGTGCCTTGGTCTCGCGCGGACTGCTGCGGTACCTGGCCGGCCGCAAAGGCAGTGTCGCGCTGGCTCCGACGAAACTCGGCCGATCGCTCGCAGCGGAACTGTTGTCGTCCGAAGAATGGCACGACGTTGCGCTGCGGTGCCAGGCAATCGCAGAGGCCAGCCCAAACAAGTCCGGTGCCGAGTTGAAGGACCTGATCTACGAACGACTCTCGGATCTCATGCAGACTCCGCAGCGACGGGTGATTCGATGACGACTCGTTTCCGCATCGACGCGATCCACATCGACACCACGGAAGGGTCTGTCGACTACGAGTTCCCAGCGGACATCGTCGTCCTCACGGGCCCCACCGGCGTGGGAAAGACGACGCTGTTCGAGCTCGTGAAGTTCGGTTTCGGCGGACGTGGCAAGCTAGCTCCGGTAGTGCGATCCTCTGTGATTGCGATCCAGCTCGATTTGACCCTCGGCGACGATCGCTACGCGATCAAGCGAAGCGTCGACTCGGACAAAGCAAAAGTCGTGCAGGTGACAGACCTGGTGACTCAGGAGCGACTGCCCGAGCACTATGTGGATCGCAAGAACGTTCCCTCCCTGAACTCTTTGTTGATGGGGGCACTGGGGCTGCCGGACGATGTGCGCGCGGCGGCGCGCGGCGGCGGGAGCAGTCGCGCCGGCGACGTCATTACGTTCAACGATGTCTTCAGCTTCTTGTACGTCGCCCAGTCCGAGATCAACCGGGATATTGCCGGCAGCCAGATGACATACATCGATCCGAAGCGGAAGACCGTCTTTGAGCTCCTGTTCGTGCTGACGAACGAGGAGATTCAAGGACTTCGTTCTCGTTACAACGAACTGAAGGGAGAGATCGCGACGGCCGAGGCCGAGCAGCGAACCGTACGCACCTTCCTTGCCGACACCGGAACCGGCGGACGTTTCGAGACCACAACCGCGCTGGCTGAGGCAGTCAGGCAACAGACCGACAGCGAGGCGAGGCTCGCCGAACTCCGCAACGCCGTAGACCCGGTCGGTGATCGACGGACACAGATGCTCCGTGATCTGCTAACCGAGGCGGAGGTGGGATCAGCCGACGCACGAGCGACACTGAATGTACTGCGTCGGCAACGTGCCGAGTACGCGGCGGAACGCGATCGTCTCGCGAGTGATATCGCGCGTCTTGCACGAATGCGGGACGCCGGCGCGCGACTGGCGGATTTCGAGTTCGCAGTCTGCCCTCGTTGCCTGCAGTCCCTGTCGGAACGGTATGTGCCCGCCGACGCCTGCCGAGTCTGCCTTCAACCTGATCCTGTGCAACAGCGAGCGCACCCGGACCAGTACGAGACGAGGCAGCTGGAGGATCAGCGTGCAGAAGTCGACACTCAGTTGCAACAGATTGCGCTGAAGGAGGCCGCGACCTCCGCCGCCCTTTCCGAGCGCGCCGTTCTCGTCACCCACTTGAATGCAGAACTCGAGGAACGCACGGCAGACCGCATCACGCCACGTCTCCAGGGGTTCGTGGACGCCACCGATCAGCTCGCCACCGCAAGAGTGCAACAAGAGCATCTCGAGTCGATCCTCCGGCAATGGGATCGCGCCGACGACCTCGCTGGAGTCGCCGACAACCTGCGCCTGGACCGCAGACGAGTCAAGCGGGAGCTCGACGAAGCCAGTGATGCCATGGAGGCACGCCGTACCGAGATCTTCGACGACCTCGATGCCGAGTTCCAGGCGACTGTCGCGGATCTCGGAGTCCCCGGTGTCGAGACCGCAGTCATAGACCGCTCAACGTATCTGCCCATGCTCAATGGAGAGAGCTTTGCCGACGCGAGCTCAGCGGGCGGAATCATCACAGCTACGCAGATTGCCTACTGGACGTCGTTGGTGAGTGTCGCAGCCCGGCGAGGCGACACGTACTATCCGGCGTTTCTGCTGATCGACAGTCCTCAACTTGCGCTGAACGCCTCCGCGGCGGTAGTCGCGGCGATCTACCGTCGGATGGCGACACAGAGCACAGCCAGCCCCGGACGGCTGCAGCTCATCATTGCGGACAACGAAACGCCAGAGGTCTTCAAGGGGACGCGGCTGCCCGAGATCCGTGTCGACTACGACCATCCGACCATCACGGCGGTGCATCATCCGGGGCCGGCCCGTGTGGAGACCCTCGACAACCTCCCGGACGAGTCCGCCAGCTCGATGTAGCGATAGCAGCCGGCACCTTCTACGGGTGGTCTGGCTGCCGTGGCAGCCGCCCGACTCCCACCATGAGGCGCGTCAGGCTTCGGGGCGGTGTTCGGTTCTTGAGCAGCCGAGGCGGGAGGTCCATTCTCGGAGGCGGCGGACGGCGAGGTCTAGTTCGCGATGGAAAGCGAGTGGGCTGGACGGAGCGGCATCTTCGAGGTAAGAGGCTTCCCAAAGAGTGCGCAGGGCGGAGAGTTCTTCGACGAGGGCGCCATGGTGGGGCCAGCAGGGTGGGACGAGTTTGTGGTCGATGTTGTAGCGACGCGTTAGCCAATCGACCCAGATTCTGAGGCGGTCGAGTTCCTCGGTTGCCGTCGTTGCGTCGAGGTCTCGCCAGCAGATGATGAACGGGTCGTCAGTGGCGAGGTCGAAGGACTTCAGAAGGCCGTCGCGCGGGTTCATTCAGGTAGCCCTGCGCGCCGAGTTGCGTTGGTGATGCTGGCACGGATCTGGTCTGCATCGGGACGGGCCGGCCAGGGAGTCATGTTCAGGAGGATCGGCGGGGCCGTCCTGGCGAGGAGGATGCCTGTGCCGAGTGGAAGTGTACGGATCACGTCGGGTGGGAGAATCGGTATGCGGCGGGTACTGGTGGAGACGGTGCGCTTGCCGTCGGGGCCGCGACTCCAGTTGCGGATCTCTTCGTCCCGGTCTCCGCAGACGGCGGCGAGGTCCTGAAGATCTCGGGGTTGCGCCGAGCCGCCGAGGATGAGCCGGAGAGTTGCGGCGTCCCACATCGCGGCGGCCGCTTGCTCGCCCCATTTGTCTCTGGCCTGCGCCAGGGACTGAATGACGACGAGAGTCGAGATCCCTGATCCGCCGCCGTCGGCCATCAGCGACGGCAGCGACGGAACGGCGCAGAGGTTCGCGACTTCATCCAGGATCAGAGCGAGCGGTGGTTCCAACCGGCCGCCTGGATTACCTGCGGCGAGTTGGCGGGCGGTCTCGGTGATGTCCTCGAGAAGGGCCGCGATGAACGCCGACGTGGCACTCGCGCCGACGCCCGTGCCGAGGAGGTAGATGGTGCCGCGGTTGGCGATAAAGGTCTTGGGATCAAGTCCCTCGCCCTCGGCAGGGTCGAACGACTTTCGTACGGCAGGGTCGGCCAGGGCGGAGAGTGCGGAGCGCACACCCGCCCAGACAGCGTCTCGGGTTCGGCCGTCCATGCGGACGATTCCGTCGAGGGTGTCGCCCCAGCCCTCGGCGGCGTCCGGTGCGCGGTTGAGGATGGTGACGGCTTCGATAGCCGATGCCGGCTCGAGGCTCCATCGGTAGAGCTGCGCTACACCGGCGCCGTCGATGGCCGCTGCGTGCAGGAGGCCGCGCAGAGCCATTTCGGTCTGCCCGTGCCAGAAGGCGCCATCGGAGACACCGCCTTTGGTGAATCCTGCGCCGGCTGCCAGTCCGCTGGCGCGGACGATCGCGGTCGTCGGGTTCTCGCAGCCCCGAACTGGCGACCACCGAATGCCCTCGATCTGCCCAAGGCCTTGTGGGTCGAAGATCGCGACTGGTCCGTGGGCGCGCCGCAGCTCAACGGTGGCGGCGAGGTTGTCCGGCCGGGTGGAGGTGGTGACGACTGCGCCAGGTCCGTCGATGACGGCGCCGATGACCTGATGGAGGCCTTTCCCGGAGCGGGGCGGCCCGAGGACGATTTCGGAGTCCTCTACCGATGCCCAGCACTGTCGCCCGCGCGATCGCCCTAGGTACCGACCAACGTCCGACGGCTTAGGTCGTCGTACCGCGGGGCGCGCGGACTGACCACGGCGCAGCACCTGGTTACGTCCGACCGAGGCGTCGACGTCTGCAGCAGTAGCGAGTCCCGGGCGCTTGGCGACAGACTTGGCCCGACGCGCCGCGCTCGCATGGCGTCTGGCCAACAGATAGTGGACACCAACTCCAGCAGCGATCGGGATCATCAGCAGCACCGCAAGCGCGAACCAAAACACGGCCGGATGAAACGCACGGCTCGGCAGCCCGAAGACCTGTGCGGGATCGCCTGGCTCGAGCACGACCTTCAGTGCGTCGGGCCATGAGGAGTGGACCCACTCATGCGTCGTCAGAAAGCTGCTGAGACCACCTGCGAGGTAGAGAATTCCCGCACTGGAGAGCAACAACGCCCCGCCGACCATGATCAGGTCCGATAGATCTCGGGGAGACCGACCACCACCGTCCATGTCACATCCTTCCGTCCGTGTTGAACAAGCGAGCCTCGCGGGCGTGACGAACGAGTTGTACGACGAATGATCGGCTGGGGAGCCGCCATAGCGCGCGTCCCTTCGGGAGCTTCGCGACCGTCGCTACCTCGACGTCCGTGAGTCCGAGGAGCGTCGCCGTACGGGCAAGTTGATCTGGCTCCTGACGAAGCATGATCCGCGTGGAGCAGTCAGCCAGGAGCCCTTCGGCTAGTGCACGGGCTTCGGATCCGAGGTCGCCAACCGCAGCCAGATCCGACAGGCGGTGAATGATCAGGATGTTGGAGACACCCCAGGCACGTGACAGCTTCCACTGCTCTTGCATTCGGCGCAGGAGAGCGGGGTCCCGCATCACCCGCCACCCTTCGTCGTACACGATGAACCGCTTCCCACCAGCCGGATCGGTCACGGCCGCCTCGAGCCAGGACGACGCACACGCCAGTGTCAGGCGGAGCGCCTGATCATTGCCTCCAGCACCAATCCATGAAGAGTCAAGAGTCACCATCGGCAGGGACGGATCGAACCGGGTCGTTGATGGCCCGTCGAACATGCCCGCGAGGTCGCCGTGGACGAGCCGCCTGACCGCGTGTGCCAACTCTCGGCTGTCTACTTCCGAAGTGCCCTCACCCAGCTCCGTCGAGAACAAGGCCCCTACGACGTCAGGGATGGTCGGCGCCGGGATCCGGGATGCTCGGTCGATGGCAAGATCGAGGGCGGTGTGCTCTACCGCGGTCAGCGGCCGGCCGAGGGTGGACTCGGCAAGCGTTCCCAGCAGGGTTCGTCGCCGTGATCTGACGATCCGGTGCCAGTCGTCGTCCGAAAAAACACCACCCGGACGACTTCCGGCATCGAGCGGATTCAGCCTGGTCGAGAGTCCCGGCCCGAGCTTGATGACTGATCCACCCACGGACTCTGCGACCGCCGTCCACTCGCCCTTCGGGTCGCACGGGACGTAGGCCTTGTGCCCAAGCGCAATAGATCGAGTGATCAGGGCCTTGGCAGTAGACGACTTCCCGCTTCCGATGACGCCTGCCAGAAGCAGATTCGGGTTGGTGATGACCCGGGACTGATAGAGCACCCAGGGGTCCTAGACGAACGAGCCTCCGCTGAAGACATCGTTGCCGATGTAGGTACCGTCGGCCCCCAAACCCCCTTCGGCGAGGAACGGATAGGCGATGCGGAGAATCCTGGTGGTCGCGCGATGATCGTCCACCAGTAACGGCAGCCGCCGACGCAGAGCGATGACCTCGGCCGGCCATGACTCGGCCAGATCCTCTGGCTGCCTCGTGGGCGGTGTGCGGCGCTGAACCGATCGGCTCGCTCGACGATTGGTGCGTCTCGTTCGTCGATCTGTCTCGCTGGGCTCGAACCATCCTGTGCTCGTCTTCATCCGAGACCAACCCCGAACGGGAGCGCCGCGGCGATGAATCCCTCGACCTGCTGACCGACCAGACGCCGTACGTCGAGCAACGCTTGGGAGGCGGCGATTTCAATCTCCGTGCATGCCTCGTCGAGGGCATCCTCAGTGTCAGCTGACACTGCGATCAGGCCGATCCATCGCACGTCGCCGTGCCCTGCAGCCAGGTCCTTCTCCCGTAGCGCGACGTCAGCGTCGAGCTGTCGGTCCTCCTCGGTCTCCATCTGACCGACACGCTTCCGGGTCGCTCGATCGGTCACCCGCTCGACCTGGTGGCGACGGGCATCACGAAGTGCCTTGCCGATGGGCACCGGTTGCAGTACGAGCGAGAAGGTTCGGCGAATCCCCGGCTTAAGGAGCAACGGGCCGAGGAACGACGGCATCGCGCGAACGCGTGGCCACTCGGTGACGACGTACACGCGATGGAACGACGAGTCGGTGCGCAGGTGGTCCCAGGCGGCATCGACCGCCAGAGGTGCGGCGTCTGCTGGATCGATGTCGCCGACGAGCGTTCGGGTCGCCGCGGGGTCGAAGGCGACTCGAAGACTGGATGCCAAGTCGGCTGCGTTGAGCCAGACGCCGGCTACCCCGGCGCCTGCGAACGAGGTCTGGAAGGCGCGCGATTCCGAGTCCAGTACCGTCATGGCTCCGGCCAGTCCCCCGCCGTGCTTGCGAACCTCCTTGGACACTGCGTCAAGGTTCAGGGCAAAGCTGAACAGCGTCTCGTGTCTAGCTGCCGCGGGCGCCGCGTGCTGCAGCAGGTCACGGTAGACCGCTCCGGCGGCGGTGGAGGCGTCCAGATTGCGTTTGCGCGCCCATTCCCCAAGCCCGTCACCGGGGTCCGGGATCGTGCGCTCGAGAATCTGTGCTCGTGCGATCCGGTTGCTCTGGCACAGGCCGGCGACCATCCGGCCGTATGCCGCCACGCGCCGTTCCTGCTCGTCGGAGTTCTGGAGCAGATGTGCGGGTCCCTCGATCTTCGCGACGGCAACAAGTCGTCGGCGGAGTGGGTCGTGCACCGCACCAATGGACGATCGCGTGTCCAGGATCCGCAAGGAACTTGCTTCTCCAGGCAACTGCAGGTATCCATGCCGGCGAGGAGTGAGCGGATTTGCCCGGTACGACTGATTCTTGCGCCAACCACGGATGAGGTGGGCGACACGCAGGACAACCCATCGGTACGTCGGCAGTCCCTCGAATCGACCGAATGCAATGACCGCGCACACGAGAGCGACAGCCATCCCAGCGAGACGGAGCGGCGCAGGCCAGCCGGCGAGCAGGGACACCAAAGACAAGGCGATGCCGGCGATCACCAGAGTCACTTGGATCGGTCGCAGACCGAGCAGCAACGAATTCCGTTGCGGTCGTGGAAAGCGTGCGGAGAGAGCGTTCGACATCATCGATCTCCTTGCTCTGATGCCTGGCTCGGGCCGTTACCCTGCCCGGTCGACTCGCCGTCGATCGACACCTCACTAGTCGCGACCGCGATGTTCGTTTGCCCAGAGTCCGAACCTGCTGTCGGTGGCGTTGCTGACTCGGGCTGAGCTGCCGTATCCGAGCCGGCCTGCGAATCCTGTCCGTTGCTCGGATCTGTCACGTGGTCGGATTGCTCGCCCGAGTCGTTGCCGGTGTCGGAAGTCGCCTGATCGTCGGGATCTTGATCGCCACCGACAACCGGTGACGAGTCCTCTTCGTCCGACCCGCTGAAGTCGCCGGCTGCCCATTGTTGAAAGCGTCCGAGTTGATCCTTGCCCGCCTCGACCCCAGCCGCGCCTTGTTGGAGGACTCGCGTCGCCGCTTGGCCCTGATCACCCGCCCAGTGGATGAACGAGTAGGTCGCCAGGGGAGCGAACGCCGCCATGGCGACCAGCAGGATCCCAGCGATGAATGTGCCGATGTTCGGTGCCGTGTCCTGTCCGGGAGCCCCCACGGCAGAGAAGCCGAGGGTGAAGACAAGTGCCATCGCGATCTTCGAGAACAACAACGCGCCGACGACCTCGATCCACCGCCGAAGCCAGTGCCGGGTCGCGGACCACGTCCAGCTGACCATCGCGACCGGGGCGAAGACCACGAAGGCGATCAGCGCTACGTCGCGGATGAGCATGACGAAGTACAACGAGAACATCGCGAGTAGGCCGAGCTGGACAGCCAGAAGGAGGATGCCGCCCAGGGTCGGCGCGGTCAGGAACACAGTGATGTCAGTCATCCTCTTGATACCGTCCGTAGCCGACTTTTCGCCCAGGATGCCTGTCGAGATCTCGTCGACGGCTCGCCCGCAGGTCGCAATAGCTGCGACCGCCAACGGAACCCCAGCTGTTCCGACCAATGCGCCGACGACTGCGTGGCCGAGTCTGGCGGGTTCGCGGCGGATGACAGCGGAGACACATTGCAGGATGAAGACCGCAACGAGGATCGGCAGCGAAAGCCCGACCATCAGGTCCAGGTTGTCCTTCCACCACGCCTGGTCGAACGTAGGCGACGTGCTGGTGCTGAACGTGTGAAACACATTCACCGACAGGTCCGCCAGACCGTTCGCAGACCATCTGAGGAACGAATCCCACACTGAGTTGACAGCCTTGTTGCCCAGGTCCCCAACGGCGCAGCCGACTGGGTTCAGGAGACAATCAGTCCAAGCCATGCTCTGGATCCCCTAGCCGATCTGGATGCCGCTGAAGAAGCGGATGATCGGGTTGGCCGAGGCGATCAGCATCGCCGCGCCCGCAGCAATCAGGCAGCCAAGTTTGCCGCGGCCCGCGTAGTGCGAGTTGCTGCCAAAGCTGCCCACCGCCCAGGCAACTGCGGAGATCACGAACGCCGCCACGCAGACGACGAGCCCGAAGGTCTGCAGTGCGCCGACGATCTGACGCAATGCGGGCAAGCCGGGGAGACCGTTCGAGTTCGGGCTCACTCCAGGATCCTGGAGGTAGAAGAAGCTGAGCATGCGTTGCCTCCTGGCGCAGGACGGCGCCATTGGTTCGGATTAGGTGGTGGGGTAAATCGGCGGCGCCCAGCCCAGATAGGTGGCGCCCCATCGCTGTTCGACCGATCCGACGTCGACGAGATACACACCGCCCTGCCCCGGCACGCGATCGCCGATGTCGTTGGAGACGATGCGGCCGTTGCCGACGTACACAGCGACGTGCCCGTACGGCCCGTCGGTCGCCCAGAACAGCAATGCGCCGACTGGTGGCCGTCGGTCGTCGGGGTGGGCATTCCCGCTGCTGACCACCTGTGCCCACTGCTCGGCTGCGGAGTAGTAGCCGGACCTCGGGCGACCCCAGATATTCGAGGCCAGGCGAGCACACAGCCGGTAATAGCCGTCGCGGCCGACCATGCCGAGCGCTCGGCGTACGGCTTCGTCGGCACCCGGAAGCTGGTTGGTATCTCCAGCTCCCCAGCTGCCGCAGACGCCGACCGCCGGCGGCGCCCCAACGAGGCGGACTGCGGCCTCATAGTTGCTGCGGTAGTTGTCGCCGTCGGCGAACGCGGATCGCTGCACCGCCTGCGCGGCCTTCCACGGTTCCATCGACGTCCAACCAGGCACGTTGGCGAGGGCGGCGTAGAACAGTCCTGCCGAGCCGGTTGGGTCCATGCGTACGTTGAGCGGTCCCCAGCTGTCACGTTGCTGGAACAGACCGCGCGAGTCGGAACCGGCTGCGTCTCCCTGGTCCGTATTGCGCAACGAGGACTCGGTCATGGCTGTCATGACCGCGGTGACCTTGCCCGGCTGGCCCATCGCATAGCGATCACCGACGCCGATGATGACGGCCAGGTTGGAGGTCTGCTCCGCATCAAGGCTGACGTCGTTGAGAGTTTGGACCGCATTGCAGGTGTCCGATCCTCGGCCGGCGATGGCCAGTGGAGGTACCAGACAGGCGGTGGTGACGAGCAGCGCGCTGGCTGCTGCAACCTGGATGATCACTGCGGCAGTTCGTTGGTCGCCGACCAGAAGGTGCACTGCGGACGACAAATGACGCTGACTGTCAGGTGTCTTTCGGTCGTGGTCGTCTCTCCGTCGACGACGCTCACCTGCGTGCCGCGGACAAGGAGTCCATGCCAGCCAGCAGGTGCGCGAGGATCCCGGGCGAGCGCCTGCAGCTCAGGCGTTGTTACAGCCGTCACATCCGTCACGCTGGCGTGCGCTTCGTGAGCTTTCATGTCCTCCCATTGGCTTGCGTACGGAAGCATGCTGCGGGCAACCTCGCCGGCGTCGGGTGCCTCTAGCGAGTCCGCGAAGGACGCTGCGGCGTTTTGCCACTGGGCGTAGCTTTGGGCTCTCGAGTCGTATGTCCAGATCGTCGTGGCGAACGCGACGGCGTACCGCGTCGGATCCGTTGTCGTGGGTCGTACCCAAGCCGACAGGGGCCCTGGCTTGGAGGCGTCTGGAGTGGTCGTCCCCGCGCCTGGGTGGGCTCGCCCGGACTCACCACGAGCGACGTCCGGCGTGTCGTGCCAGCGGATGACGAGCGCCAAGATCAGGACGATGAGCAGAACGAGGATGATGAGTGGAGCAGCGAGCTTCGAGTTCATGACTCGACGCATGTCAGAGTTCCCTCCGTGTCTTCACCGGCTGGAGCCGGGCGATGAGTGTGCGCGCGATAGATGTCGGGATGATCCCGAGCGCAGCCTGCAAACGCAGGTAGAAGCGGAACTGGGCGAAGTAGTACCGCATGAGCCAGTTCCGGCGGCGCGGGCGCCTGTCGAGGTTGTTCATAAGAGCTCAACGTTTGGGCCCTCATGACCGCCGAGTAACTTCGAGTCAGGCAGTTCGAGCGAGGCCGAGTCCGAGGTGGTCATGCCACGATGCGTCAGGCGGCCGACCGAACCGCGTCGGTCTGGACGAAGCCCGAGGTAACCTCCCGGCAGCCTGGCCGATCCATCGCTGGACCGATACATCCGCGAACACCACATCGGGCGGCTGACCACCGGCGAGGCGCGAGAGTGCGGACGTCCGGATCGGGCCGTTGTGGAGCAGCCAAGCCAGTCCTTCTGCCTGTCCTCTGGGTACGCCGATGGCTCGAACGCGTGCTGCGATCGCGTGCTTGGAGTAGCCGGGGCCATCAGCAGCAGCAACTAAGCGCCGCCGCACTTCCCCAACCGCTAGCCCAGCGCGCTCCAACCGGATTCCGATGCGGTCGAGCAGCGGGCCCAAGTCCGCGAGCATGCTCGGCTGCTCGGTTTCAGGCAGGTAGTCGATCAGCGGATGCCGCTGCCTCCGCCTCGCTTCCTGGCGTACGACATCGGCCAGCCGCCATCGCACCATGTTCGCCAGGTATCCCCAGGTCACCTGACTGGCCGGAGGCTTCTCCGCCAGTCGACGGCAGCGTTCCCAGGCCAGCACCCGCGCCATCTGCGCAGCCTCATCGTTGCCCAGCGCAATCCGGAGCCGGCTGGGCAGCTCCGCGACGATTCGATGCTCGATGGCTGCGGCCAGCCGCATCGACGGCTCCTCTGCCCAGCCCGAGTCCGCAGCGTCGACCAGGAGCGCCTGAAGTTCTTCAGTCATTGGCTCACTCCGTATCCTGATGACTCGGACCGCGGCCCGAGAATTGACTCTTGCTATCGGCACCAATGTCGCCGTACCCCGTGGTGATCTGAACCCGGAATATGAAGTCCCGGAGTCCTGGACTTTCGTCACGGCGTCGGACCCGCCGGCGACGGACTCGCATCGTCGAGCTCCGGTAGGTGCTGACGCCGCGGCTTGTAGTCCTCCAAGGGCCGCGTCGACACCATCGCGTCGTACAGTCGTCGCGGGCCGTCCTGGGTCTTCAGCAGGCTCGACGCCGTCTGTCCGTCCGGCATCTCTACGGCACGAACCCGCTTGTAGAAGTAGGACAGGTCAGGATGAGAAGCGATCGCTGTACGGCGCCACTCCTGGTCGCCGTCCAAGGCAACGATCACCGTGTCGGTGACCGTGTAGCGGTACAAGGTCTTCGCCTGCGCCGACGACATCTGCGAACCGCACAACGGGATGCCGGCCCAACGCTCACCCGCCAGGCGACCAAGGTTCTCGATAGCCATCGCATCCAATGGATCGTTGACGACCACGACAAAGGCTCCGTCGGTCAATATGTCGAGCTGCTCCTCGATTCCGACCAGCGCGTTTGACGGCCGGTGAATCAATGTCGTCGGCGAGGCCGAGTACGCCGGCTTCGCCCCGGGGCCGACACCGACGAAGCCAACGGGGTCGAGCCTTTCGTCCCGTGCGAGCATCATCAGTTGATCGCGAAAGACATCAACAGCGGTGCCTTCCTCGGTCCACTCGGACAAACCAGCCCGGATCAGCGTGCGGAAGTCGAAACCCTTCTCTCGCAGGTGATCGGTGAGTCGCGTAAACGAGTCCGGCGCGTAGCCGATCCGCCAAGACGAATCCGTCCGCAATGCCTCACCGACACCGCGACCCCGAACCTGCTCGACCGGCCAGCCAACGTTTGCTCTGAGCAACTCTCGCCGGTAGAACCTGGCCGCAACCGTATTCGCGACCATCATTCGCTGGCGTTCTCCGCTGATCAGCATGTTCTCGGAATCCGATGACACAGCATTCATCACAACCTCCGTAGACCAGCAATTCATTGGCTACGAAGGTCGCCTTCGGCGGTTGGACAAAGAACCCCGATTTCGACATCGGGGACTATTGGAACACGCAACCTATGTCGCTTAGCGTGGATATGACCGTGGATCACGGTCCGCGAGGCAGCATCTCAGCGAGCCGATGCCCTCATCGATCCACCCGACTGTGACAGGGCTGTTCCTGCTGGGCGCAGACCCCAAGGAACTCGCACCACGGTCCGGCACATGCCAGCGGGAATCTGGGGTCTTCCGCAACGTTCGTCATATCCACGCTAAGCGACATAGGACACGCAATCCAGTAGTCATGGCGTCGGCGAGTTGTCGAGCGGATCGACGCCGGCAGTCGGGTCCGGCGGAGGGTGCGACAGCGGTCGACGCGTCGAGCGACCAAGGGTCTCGAGAACCTCTCGCGAGACGATCTCCTGATCGAGCTGCAGGACCTTCGCGAGCGCCCCCAGCTGTGCTGCCACCCGGTCGTGGGGCAACCTCGCCACCAGCGGCGCCACCCGGCGCAGCGCATTCACTCGACCACTGATGTGATCCAGCACCCGCGACCACCGAGCCACCTCTACCTCGATCGCCAGCTCCGCAAGCGGCCTGGGCGAGCTCAGAGTCTCGGACAACCGATCGGCACCCGCGGGTGTCTCAAGCAGCGAGGAGAGGTCATGCCCTGAGGGGAACTCGGCTACCTGTACACGCTTGAAGAACGCCGACAAGTCATCCAGCCACCGCAGTGCAGCGATGCGGCCGGCTCCGTCTGCGTCCACCCCGACGATCACAGTGTCGCTGTCTGAGTAGTGGCGGACCATCGAGACCTGATGAGACGACAGTGCCGTCCCGCAGACACCGAGACCGGCCCAACTGCTAGATGTCAACCGGCTCAACTCATCCACAGCCACGGCGTCCATCGGCCCTTCGACCAAGACGGGCGTTGCTCCACTCTCCAAGAAATCACCCTGCTCCGCGAGGCCGACGAGCGTCTGTGACTTCTGGTAGATACGCGTCGTCGGAGAGTTCAAGTACTTCGGCCACCCACCTCGTGAACGTCCCACGAATCCAACCAACTCCTGACCCGCATCCCAGGCAGGAAACATGATCCGATCACGGAACCGGTCGACCAGATACCCCTTCTTGGTTGCAGTAGCCAGACCCGCAGCCAGCAGAGTCTCATCACCGAAACCCTGCGATCTGAGGTGATTGACCAAGTAGGCCCAGCCGTCAGGCGCATAACCAATCTTCCAAGGCGAGCTCGACCTCAGTACGTGTCCGAGCCCACGCTGCATCAGATGTGCGACCGGCCACCCCGCACCGGCCCGCAGCAACTGCTCCCGGAAGAACTGTGCTGCCGCGACTTGTGCCGCCACCAACCGGCAATCGTCAGAGCTCATCGCGCTAGTCACCGCCTCAAAGCGAAACCCCACGTCGCTATCAAGGTCGGCTCCCCCAGAGGTCGAACGGAACCCGGATGACCAGGTCCAGGAGTCCTGTACTGCAAGCGTCAACGCAGCCAGGCACCGCGTGCTGGCAGACGATGGGCTGAGCCTCAAGGCAATTCCGGACCACCAGGAGCGTTGTACGCCTCGTGCTCCGGCGGCGGAGCATGACCATCAACTGGGTCATGACCTTGGGCTTGCCCCGTCTCGACGGACAGGGTTGATGTGAGGTGGTCAGGCTATCTGCTCGGCGGTGACCATGATGGTGGATTCGTACTGCGTTGGG
>NZ_JBEZYF010000114.1:0-16815 GCF_040638415.1 Kribbella sp. NPDC026596
AAACCCCCCCCACGCGGGAAGGGGCGCGGGGCCCCCGGCCGCGCAAACCCCTGGACCCGCCCCGGCCGCGTTCAGGGGCCCGCGGGTCCCCGGGGGGTCCCCCCCCCCGGCGGGCCCACGGCTCGTCGTCCCACTCCTGCTGACCAGTCAGCTCCCGGCGATCGCGTTCCTCGCCACGCCGTCCATCCCGGTCGCGGCCGTCCTGCTCGCGATCTCCGGCGCCGGCTACGCGTTCAACCAGGGCATCGACCCGTTGATCCTGCAGGCAGTCGACCCGGCGTACCGCGGCCGCCTGTTCACCGTCCAGACCAGTGGCCTGATGGCGATCCAGGGCGTCAGCATCGCCCTCGCCGGCGTCGTCGGCACCTTCGTCGCCCCGAACCTCACCATCGCGGCGGCCGGCATCCTCGGTACGACGATCACCCTCCTGATCGCCCGTCAGGCACTCACCACGGCGCCACGTCCAGCGATCCAGGTCCTCTGAACACACCGGTCGGCCCGTCCGCCGGGAGGGTGGCCAGCAGAACCGGCACGACCGCGCCGTCCGCCGTGGTCCGTTCGCCCCGTGGAACCGAGGCCTGCGTGTTCAGATCGGTCGGCACGAGACCCGGTGTGGAGGCGTTGACCTTGATGCCATCGGCTCGCAGCGCCTCGGCGTACACCAGCGTCAGCGCATTGAGCGCTGCCTTCGACGAGCAGGCGGATATGGTCCGTGACGGTCGTGCGGATGTGGCGCTGGTCAGCCGGCCGTTCGACGAGAGCGGACTGGAGGCCGAGCTGCTGTACACCGAGCGCCGGGTCGCCGCGCTTCCGGCCGGTCACGAGCTGGCCGCACGTGAGGTGCTCGAGTCCGTCGACCTGGCCGGAATTCCGGCGCCGCGCTGGAGCCGGGCGAATGTTGCCGACTACAACTACTGGTCCGCCCGTCCCGACGATCCGGTCGACGGGCCGATCGTGCAGGACGCATCGCAGTTGCTGGAGGTCGTCGCGTTCGGCCAGGCGGTCGCGCTGGTGCCGAGGTCGATGGCCGAGCGCAACATCCGGCCCGATGTCGTGTACCGCCCGGTGACCGACGTCGAGCCCTACTGGATGCTGGTGGTGTGGCCGGCGGGTAGCCGCTCCGGCGAGATCGCGAGGTTCGTCGAGGCGGCCGTCAGGCGCTCGACCGGACGACCAGGGGAGCGGTGACGAGTCGGCCGGGCTGATCGGGATCGCCGCTGATCTCATGGAGTGCGCGGTCGAAGAGGCACGAGGCGATGTCGCGCAGCGGGATCCGTGCTGTCGTCAGCGGCGTGTCCAGCATGCTGGCGAACGGGAAGTCGTTGAATCCGGTGACCGCGACGTCCTCGCCAACCGCGATCCCGCGCCGCTGCAAGGCCCGCATCGCGACCACGGCGTACGCGTCATTGTCGGCGACGAACACATCCGGCGGATCGTTGTCCTCGACGTACGACGCCACCGCTTCCACGGAACCGAACGACCGCACGACCGCCGACGGGAACTCCTGCAGGAACCCGGCCTGCCGCTGGTGCACCCACGGCAGCGCGCTGTCCGTCGCGAGGTAGACCGCTCGTGAGCGTCCGGTCGACCGCAGGTGCCGTGCGATACCGGCCATCGAGGTCTCGTTGTCCACGTCGACCCAGCACTGCCGGTACTGCGGCCCGGTCCGCCCGAACGCGACGAACGGGAACTTCCGCTGGCTGAGGAACTCGATCCGCTCGTCCCGCGGCATCGTCTCGAGCACGACGATCGCGTCGACCTGCCGGGCCGCGATCAGCTTTTCGTACAGCGCGATCTCGGTCGCGCCCTCGGTCGGCGTGGTGACGTGGACGCCGTACCCGGAGACCGCGGCGGCCTTGACCAGACCGCCGAGCAGACCGTGCAGAAACCCACCCAGGCCAGGGTTCTGGTCGCTGAACGACTCGTCCTCGAGGTACAGCGGCAACCCGATCACCTGGCTGCGGCCCGACGACAATGCCCGGGCAGCGTGGTTCGGGATGTACCCGAGCTCGTCGATCGCGGCACGCACGGTCCGGACCGTCGGCTCGGCCACCCGGTGTGGGGCGTTGAGCACGTTCGACACGGTCATCGCCGACACTCCGGCCCGCCGGGCCACATCCGCGACCGTCGTTCGTCGTAGCTTCTCCTGCGCCAACTCCCCGCCCCCTGTCAGTTCCGCACGATCTGAGCCACCCCGGCGACCGGTACGTCGATCGCCCACAGCTCCGGCGGTGTCGTCGTCCGCCGATATACCTCGGTGCCCGAGCAATCAGACACTACGAGGTCGACCGGCCCAGGCCCGGCATTTTCGACCAGCACCCGGCCGGACGCTCCACCGTTCACCAGCAGTGTCGACCGATCGGTGTCACTCAAACGCACGACAGGGTTGGTGAAAACGGCCACCACGGCCTCGGAACCCCGTTCCGCCCGCACCTGCGTGTAGCGCGCATCCGGCCGCGACGGCGTCAGTACGCCGTGCAGCAGCACCTCGGCGTGATCCCGCAGGAACCCGAGCCAGAACCGGACCACGCGATCGTGCTCCGGCGAGAGCGCATCGAGCTCCATCGACACCTGCGGCGTACTGAACATCGCTCCGATGAACTGCTGCGCGACGTTCTCCGCGGACGCCGACGGATGCCACATCAGCATGTCCGAGTGCACCGCGCGATCGCCCGCGAGGAGCCGGCAGTCGATGGTGCGAACCCGGTTCTCCACCGGGTCCAGTGCGCAGTCTCCGGCGCGCAGGAACGTGCCGAACTGCCACAACCGCGGGTGCACGTAATCCTGCCGGAACTCGATCAGCACCTCCGGCCGCAATCTTCGCAGCTCGGTCGTGATCGCGTGCAAGAGCAGCTCGACGCCTTCGTCGACGGACGTGCAGTCCCCATCCGGTGCAGCGGGAGGGTTGTCCCATGCCCAGGAGTCGATGAAGTCGATCTTCAGCCCGTCCACGCCCCAGTCCCGCACCGGTCGGATGCAGCTCTCGAGCAAGTGCTCGCGTACCTCGGGGTAGCGCGGATCCAGCACGGCCGTGACCTCACCGTCGGCGAACCCGAGGGTCCGATCCTTGAACTGCTCCCAGGCCTTCGAGTGCACGCCGATCAGCGGTGGCGCGGTCCACAGCACGTACCGCTGTCCGAGCTCATGCACCCGCCGCACATGCGCGGCCATATCCGGGAACGTCTGCCAGGTCGGCTCCCAGTCGCCGCAGTACGCGTACCCGCGAGCGGTGTCGTCGGTCTGCCAGCCGTCGTCGACGATCACGGCCGCGCACCCGTACGCCGCTCCCGTACGAGCGTGCCGCTCGACCGACTCGGCGGAGACGTGCTGGTGGTCGCTGTACCAGGTGGAGTACATCGCCTGCCGCGCCACGTCGGGAACCGACGCGATCCGGTCGCCGAGCTCGGCGGTCCAGTCCGCAGTCACACCGCGCAGTGCCTCGGCGAAATGCAGTTCGCGCAGGTCGATCCGCAGCGTGAAGCGGTGGGCTTCGGTGTCGTGCACGGTGAGCTCGATCAGCTGCTCGGCGGTCTCCTCGTTCACCCCGACCGCGAAGTCGCAGCCGCGGACACTTGCCGACAAAGAGATTGTCGACAAGCTGCGATCCTGCGCATCGACCAGAGCCGCGACCGGCGCCGAGCGGACCGATCGGACGTCGCGATGCGAACCCCAGTCGGTCGGCAGCTCACGCCGCGAACCCTGCGTGGCGCGCCAGAGCGTCACCGCGGTCTCCGCCGGCCACGTCCACCGCAGCGTCACCGGGCCGTCGGCGACCACGTCGTACCGCAGCACACCCGGCTCGGCCGGCGGAGTCGCGGTGACCGTGGCGGGGCCGGCGATCGTGCCGGTGCGTTGCGTGCGGCCGTCGGGCGAGCGGATCTCGAAAGTCGTCACGCCGTGGACTATAGCGGTAAAACTCGATCCCAAGAAGGTATTGACCGAATTGGCCGACGTCTCTAGTTTTAGCGCTAATATCCGATTCTCCGAGGAGATCCCGTGCTGGCTGTGAGCTCCGACAACCCACTGGTCGAGGAGGCTTTCGCGTGGGCCCGGAAGCGGGCGCTGGACTGGGTCCAGACGGACGCCGCGCCCGGCCATCTGCCGTCGTACTGGGCCGGCTATCCGTCCCGGCCGATGTTCTACTCGCGCGACGTCTGCCACCAGGCCGCCGGTGCGCACCTGCTCGGGCTCGACGCGGAGAACTTCGCGATGTTCCGGCACTTCGCCCGCTCGGCGACGCCGGCCCGGAAGTGGTTCCCGATCTGGGCGTTCCACTTCGACGGGCGGATCGCCGCCCTCGACTACCACCACGACGAGCACTTCGTCCGGGAGATCCCCGCGGTGTTCGACCTGACCTACCGGGCGCTGGAGCAGTACGACTGGACCGGCGACCGCCGATGGCTCGACGACCCCGACCTGGCGGCCTATTACCGCCACAGCGTCGGCGAATTCGTCGAAGCCCATGACGCCGACGGCGACGGCATCCCCGAAGCCGGCGGGACCGCGGACATCTTCCTCGGCACGGCGACCTACAACGAGCGCGAGGCACCGCTGCTGATCGCGGGCGACGGGATGGCCGCCCAGTACGCCGCTCTTCGCAAGCTCGGTCGGCACGCAGCGGCCGACCGGATCCAGGCCATCTACTGCAACGACTGGTGGAACGGGGACCACTTCGCGCGCGGTGTCACCAAGGACGGGCTGGACTTCGGTTGGGGACTGGAGTCGCACACGCTCGTTCCACTGTTCGGGCTGAGCGGGAGCGGCGAGCGTAACGAGCGCTTCCTCGACTACATCGAGGACCGGATGGAGGCCGACCCGCCGAAGAACATCGAGTCGTTCAGCTACTGGCCCGAGCTGCTCTTCAAGCACGGTCGCGACGAGTCCGCCTGGCGCTGGACAAAGCACCTGATCGACAGCCGGGACGACTACCCGGAGATCTCGTTCACCGTCGTCGAGCATCTGGTCGCCGGCCTGCTCGGGCTGCGGCCGGACGCGGCGTCGGCGGCCCTGACCATCGAATCCCATCTGCCGGCCGAGGTCGGCCGGCTGACCGCCGACCACGTCCGGGTCGGCGAGTGGGACCTGCGCATCAGCCAAGACGGACGGCACACGACCGAAGTCACCGTGCACAGCGGACCGGGGCCGCTCACGGTGACGGTCGGCCAAGGCGACCTCAGCATCGCCGAAATCCTCGAACCCGGTCGGACCGCCCGGGTCAGTACAGCCACGACCTAGCCGAAGGACTCTCATGAAGCTCTCCCACCGCCTGCTGCCCGCCACGGCCGCGCTCCTGCTGACCGGCTTGGCAGCGGGCTGCGCCACCGGCAGCCAGCCCGCGTCCAACACGTCCGGCGACTCCGCCACCATCACCTTCTCCTTCTGGGGAACGAACTCCGAAGCCGCGTCACTGAAGGCGATCGCGGCCGCCTTCGAGCAGGCCAACCCGGGCTCGAAGGTGACCACGAACTGGATCCAGTCCGACTACGAGCAGAAGCTGCAGACCTCGATCGCGGCCGGCACCCAGTCGACCGTGATGGAGATCAGCAACACCAGCCTGGCCGGGTTCGCGCCCAGCTTCGCCGAGCAGACCGTCGACCCGGGCAAGTACGTGCAGCCGAACATCTCCTCGGCGATGCAGTTCCAGGGCAAGTACTACGCGATGCCGTTCGCGGCCAAACCCAAGGTGATGGCGATCAACACCGACGCCTTCAAGGCCGCCGGCGTACCGTTGCCCAGCGCTACGACTCCGCTGAGCCTCGACGAGTTCAAGACGATCGCCGCGAAGCTCTCGCACGGCGACGGCAAGGCCCGCGTCTTCGGCTCCAGCAACCTCTGGTACCGGGGCTGGCTGACGGCCGCCGGCGGTGGCTACTACAACGCCGACGCGACCCAGTGCACCTTCGGTGACCAGACCGGCGTCAGCACCGCGCAGTACGTCGTCGGTATGCAGAAGGATCGCTCGGCGCCGACGTCGCTGGACATCGAGGGACAGGACCAGGCGCAGTGGTTCGCGGCCGGCCGGCTGGCGACGTTCAGCGACTTCGGACCGTGGACGGTCGCGGACTTCGCCAAGATCAGCAAACCGAACTGGTCGCTGGTCCCGGTGCCCGGCAAGGGATTCCCGATGGAGGTCGACGGGCTCGGGATCGCGAAGAACGCGACCGGCAAGCAGCTCGAGACCGCGAAGAAGTTCGTCGAGTTCGCCAGTACGCAGCAGGTCGCTCAGGACCAGCTGATCCAGGGGAACACGGCCCTCGGCGTACCGATCATCGAGGCGTCGACGCCGACGCTGGAGAAGGTGCTGCCGGCTGATCGCAACCTGGCCGCCTTCACCACCGCGCTGAAGAGCGGCATCGTCGGCGTCTCGGTCGCGAAGGAGGCGCAGCTCTCCGGTGACGCGGACAAGGGGATGACCAGCTACACCCCGCTGGGCAGCGGCAAGGACGACGTGGCCAAGATCCTGCCCGAGCTCGCCGCCAAGTGCACGCAGGCCCTCACACAGTGAATCCGACCATCGGCTGGATCCGCGGGCTCGCGGAGTCCTGGGGCGTTCCCACCGCACTCGTGCCGCTGGTCCCGTTCCTGCTCCTGCTGATCGTCCTGTACGCCGTCATCGGACTGGCGGCGTACGGGGCGCGGCGGAAGTGGCCGCGGGCCGACAAGACGATCGCGTTCTGGCTGTTCGTCTCGCCGTGGCTGATCGGCTTCGGCCTGTTCACGGTCGGGCCGATGGTGTCCTCGATCTACGTCAGCCTGACCTCGTGGGACCTGATCACGCCGCCCAAGTTCGTTGGCCTGTCCAACTACACCGAGGCGTTCCAGGATCCGCGGGTCGGGCAGGCGCTGAAGGTGACGCTGCTGTACGCCGTGATCAGCGTGCCACTGCAGACCGCGCTGGCCTTCCTGGTCGCGCTGCTGCTGAACACCGAGCTGCCCGGGATGCGGTTCTTCCGCACCGTCTGGTACCTGCCGAGCCTGGTGTCCGGCGTGGCCCAGATGGTCTTGTTCCTCTGGGTGTTCAACCCCCAGTACGGCCTCGCGAACGACGTACTCGGAAAGGTCGGGATCGACGGACCCGGGTGGTTCAACGACGCGTCGTGGGCGCTGCCGACGGTGATCCTGATGAGCCTGTGGACGGTCGGCGGGGCGATGGTCATCTACCTGGCCGGGCTCAAGGACGTGCCGCCGAACCTGTACGAGGCGGCGGCCATCGACGGAGCTGGACCGGTGCGGCTGTTCTGGCACGTGACGCTGCCGCAGATGTCGCCGATCATCCTGTTCAACGCCCTGACCGGGATCATCGGCTCGTTGCAGATCTTCACCCAGGGATTCATCGCGAAGGGCGGCCCGAAGGACTCGCTGCTGTTCTTTGTCTACTACCTGTACGACAACGCGTTCCAGAACTTCCGGATGGGCTACGCGTCCGCGCTGGCCTGGATCCTGTTCGTCGTCATCCTGGCGCTGACCGCGGTGACGCTGCGCGGAAGCGCATTCGCCGTGTACTACGAGGCCGAGCTCTCCGGCCGCCGGAAGCGGAGGAACCGATGACTGTCCTGGCCCAATCCCGCCCCGCGCTTCGGGTGAGCGTCGACCGTCCCTTCTGGCGCCGGAACCTCTCGCTCACCGTCGTCCTCTACGTCGTCCTGGCGCTCGGGTCACTCGTCTTCGTCTACCCGTTCCTGTGGATGATCGCGACCTCATTGCGATCGCTCGCCGGTGTCGGGAGCTCGGGTGCCAGCGTGTGGCCGCGAGAGTTCCTGTGGGACAACTACTCGCGGGCGATCACGTCGTTCCCGTTCTGGCGGTACGCGCTCAACTCCGTGCTGACCACCCTGATCCCGATCATCGGCACGGTCTTCTCGTGCTCGCTCGCGGGATTCGCGTTCGCGCGGTTGCGGGTGCGCTTCTCCGGTGTCGTGTTCGCCGTCGTCCTGGCGACGATGCTGCTGCCGGGGGAGGTGACGATGGTGCCGCAGTTCATGCTGTTCAACAACCTCGGCATGGTCGACACGTTGTACCCGCTGATCCTGCCGGCGTTCTTCGGTTCGCCGTTCTACATCTTCTTGTTCCGCCAGTTCTTCGCCCGGATGCCGGCCGAGCTGGCCGATGCGGCGGTCGTTGACGGGTGCGGGTGGTTCAAGACGTTCTGGCTGGTCTACCTGCCGCTGGCCCGGCCTGCCGTGGTCGCGGTGTCGATCCTGTTGTTCATGGGTTACTGGAACAACTTCCTCGGCCCGGCCATCTACATCAACTCCGACCAGTGGAAGACGCTCCCACTCGCGCTGGCCGGTTTCCAGTCCGTCAACGGAACCGACACCCCATTGCTGATGGCAACCTCCGTGATGATCACCGTCCCGTGCCTGGTGATCTTCTTCGTCGCCCAGAAGCAAATCACGAACGGCATCACGTTCTCCGGCGGGAAGTGATCAGTCGCGGCCGAGGATTCCCTGTTCGTAGCCCTTGGCCACCGCGGCGGCTCGGTCGGTGACGCCGAGCTTGGTGAAGAGGTGGCTGAGGTGGGTCTTCACCGTGGCCTCGCTGATGAAGAGTTCGCGGGCGATCTCACGGTTGGAGGTGCCCTTGGCAACCAGTGCGAGGATCTCGCGTTCACGGGCGGCCGGCGGGCTCGGCGCCGGCGTGCGGACGGCGGACACCAAGCGGGAGGCCACGGCGGGGGAGAGGACCGTCCGTCCGGCTGCCGCTTCACGGACCCCGGTGAACAGCTCGTCCTGCGGCGCGTCCTTCAGCAGGTAGCCGGTCGCGCCCGCTTCGATCGCCGGCAGGGTGTCGGTGTCGGTGTCCCAGGTGGTGAGGACCAGGATTTTCGCCCGGGTGCCGCGGCGGGTCAGCTCGGTGATGGCCTCGAGCCCACCGCCGCCGGGCATCCGCAGGTCCATCAGGATCACGTCGGGATCGAGGTCGGCGGCCAGCGCCACGGCCTCGACGCCGTTGGACGCCTCGGCGAGCACGGTGAAGCCGGGCGCGGCCTCGAACATGCCGCGCAGGCCGTTGCGGACCACCGGGTGGTCGTCGACGAGCAGGAGCGAGATCTCAGCCATGGAGCACCAACGGTACGCGAGCCGACACCGCCGTACCCGAGTCCGGCTCGGACTCGACGGTGAGCGAACCGGCGATGCGCTCGGCGCGGGCGCGCATACCGTCCAGGCCGAAGCCGCCGGTGCCCGAGCGTTGGGGCAATGTCATCGGGTCGAAGCCCTTTCCGTCGTCGCGGATGTCCAAGGTGACCTCGTCGTCCAGGAAGCTGAGGGTCACCCCGACGCGCGCGGCGGAGGCGTGTTTCGCCACGTTCGCCAGGGCTTCCTGGGTGACGCGCAGGATGGTTGCCGAGACCTCTCCATGCAGATGTTGCGATGTCCCCGTGAGAGTGAACTCGGCGCGTACGCCGGTCCGCTCCGCCCACTGGCCGACCGTCTTCTGGAGCGCCTCGGGAAGTCCGTCGTACGACAGACCCACCGGAGCGAGGTTCTGCACCGAGCGGCGGGCTTCGCCCAGGCTGTGCCGGGCCAGGTCGGTGGCGCGGCTCACGTGCTCCTCGGCGGTCGCCGGGTCCGACGTACTCGCGACGACCTGGAGCTGGGCGATGATGCCGGTCAGACCCTGGGCGATCGTGTCGTGGATCTCCGCGGCCAGCCGCCGGCGTTCGTCGGCGATGCCCGCTTCCCTTGCCTGGACGAGGAGCTGGGCCTGCAAGGCGGCGTTCTCGTCGTGGGCCTGCTGGAGCTCGAGGATGGTCGCCGCCCGGTCCCGGGACCGCTGTTCCTCCTGCTGGTTGAGATGGGTGACGAGCGTCAGCAGCACATTGTTGGCCACCAGGAGGACCACGAACACGATCCATCGCGTCCAGCCGTCGACGGGTATCCCGCTGGTCTGCGCTCCCGCCACAGGGATGGAGCAGGCGAACAAGGCGACGCGCCGGCGGCGCCGGCCGGGGATCAGCTCCTCGGCATCGAAGTAGCCCGCTACGGCGTAGAAGGCGAAGAACGGGTTCACCAGGGTGAGCGCGAAGCCGATCGCGTAACGGATGACGTAGTACGCGACCGAGAGCCGGCTCGGGCCGCCCTCGGTGCGATCGCCCCACCACAGCTGGAGGACGAGAGCTGCGACCACCAGCGCCGCGGCTGTGACCTGTTTGGCCGTGGTCGGCATGATCAGCTCGACCGTCGCGGCCGACAGGAGGGTGCCGATGACGAGGAGGCCGTAGGGCTGCCACCGACGGAAGGCCTGTTGCCGCCGATCGATGTCCTCGTCCGCCGTCGTCACCCACCCAGTCTGCACGGTGCTACTCCCAGCGGAACCAGCGACCGGCGGCGGCCGACAGCACGATCGCCCAGGCGGCGAGGACGCCGAGGTGGGACCACGACGGCCAATCACCGGCGAACGCCTGGTCGAGTGCGCTCGCGGCGGCTCCGAACGGTGTGAGGACGACGATGTGCGCCATCACGTCAGGCATCGCCTTGACCGGCAGCCACAAGCCCGCGCAGAACATGCTCGGGAAGAAGATCCCCGTACCGAGCGCCTGCGCCATCTTCGCCGTCCGGGCCAGCGCGGAGACCAGAGCGCCCAGGGAGAGCGAGGCAGCGGCGGTGAGCAACAGCGCCAGCGCGTAGCCGAAGGCCTGGCGCGGCAACGCCACGCCGAACGCGAGCCGGCCGACCGTCAGGCAGATCAGCACCGAGGCCAGGGCCGCGGCGCCGTTCAGTCCGACCTGCGCCGACAGCAGCGCGGACGGGCGGACGGGAGTCGCCGACATCCGGCGCAGGATGCCGCGCTCGCGGTAGCCGGTGATGACCGGCGGCATCGTCTGCAGGCCGATCATGACCAGGGCGATCAGCACCAGGATCGGCACGTACAGATCGATCAGCCGGACTCCGCCGAGCCCGGCGTCGACCTTCTTGAACGACGGGATGCTGCCCAGGATCACCAGGAGCAGCGGCGGGAAGGCCAGCACCCAGAAGAGACTGCCGGGCTCACGCCGGAACAGTCGCGCCTCGGCGCGCAGAACGGCGAAGTAGGGGCTGGTGGACCGCGCGGGCGCGGTCTGTACGGCGGTGCTCATCGGGTGGCTCCCGTCAGGTCTAGGAAGGCGTCGTCCAGCGTGGCGTCGGTGACCCGCAGTTGGTGGGCCGTGATGCGGTGCCGGGCGAGGAGTGAGAGGACGGCGTTGACGGTGTCGTCGGTGCCGCTGAGGGTGATCCGGCCGTCCTTGTGCTCGACCGACGCGAGAGCCGGCAGAGCGGCCAGCTCCTCGTCGTCGAGGGAGGCCGACGGGGTGAAGGAGATGACGGTGGATCCCGCCGCGCGGCTGATCAGCCCGCGGGGTGTGTCGAGCGCGGTGATCCGGCCTTGGTCGATCACGGCGATCCGGTCGCACAGCCGCTGCGCTTCCTCCATGAAGTGCGTGACCAGCAGGACGGTGACGCCGCGGGCGCGGATGTCCTCGACGACCTCCCAGGTGTCGCGGCGGGCGCGCGGGTCGAGCCCGGTGGTCAGCTCGTCGAGGACGACGACCCGGGGGTTGCCGACCAACGCGAGCGCGATGAACAGGCGCTGCTTCTGGCCGCCGCTCAGCACCCCGAACCGGGTGTTCAGCTGAGCGACGAGGCCGAGGCGTTCGGCCAGCGGGTTCCAGTCGGCCGGGTTCGGGTACAGCGCGGCGTACAGCTCGAGGGCCTCGCGGACCGTGAGCTTGGCCTGCAGCTCGCTCTCCTGGAGCTGGGCGCCGAGCACCTGGGTGACCGCCGCGTGATCGGCGATCGGGTCGAGCCCGGCGACCCGGATCCGGCCGCCGTCGGGGACGCGCAGGCCCTCGACACACTCGACGGTGGTGGTCTTCCCGGCGCCGTTCGGGCCGAGGATGCCGAAGATCTCGCCCTCCTCGACGGTGAAGGACACACCGTCGACGACGGTCCGGTCGCCGTAGGACTTGCGCAGGTTAGAGACTTCGACGACAGCCCCGCGGGCCGCCGGTGTCGTGCTCGTCGTGGTCATGCATCGAGCTTCGCGGAGGACCCACCCGGCTCACATCGCCCATCAAGCTCGACCCGCCATCAACCATTCGGCTATGCCGGCAGTACGACGTTCGCGCGCATCAGACCGGCGGAGGGGTGAAGGCGGGCCGGTAGCCGGGCAGCGCGTCCGCCAGCGTGGGGTAGTGGTCGAGCGGGCGTGCGGATCCGGTGGTCCGGACCAGGTCGGCCAACCACTGCCCGGCTCCGGAGGCACGCAGCCAGCCGCCGTGCTCGACGGCCAGGTCATGGGCGTCGGCGAGCACGAGCAGGCCGGCCGCCTCCATCGTCGTGACCCGCCGCAGATCGACCACGAGCTTCGACAGCTTCGTGGTGATCACATGCTGGAGCTCGGTGGCGAACGTGGGTACGGCGACGAGGTCGACCGCACCGGCCACGCGGACGACCGCACAGTCACCGACCGCGCTCCAGCTACAGACAAAGGGTCCGCTCACGTCCGACGGCGGACGGGCGGATCCGACAACGCGCGGTGCCGGCACCCGGGTGTGCGCGGCACGCCTCACTGATTTCATGCCCGTCCGGTACCCCTCGGCTAACCCCGGCTACTTCGCGTACAGGGCCTCGACGTCGGACTGGTGGTTCTTCATCACGATGTGTCGGCGCAGCGAGAGCTTCAGGGACAGCTCGCCGGACTCCTGCGTCCAGTCGATCGGGAGGATGGAGAACTTCTTGATCTCCTCGGCCTTGGAGACCGAACCGTTGGCCTCGCTGACGGCCTTCTGGATCTCGGCGATCAGGTCCGCGTCGCCGGTCAGCGAGGCCACGTCGGTGGGCTTCCCGCGCTCGGTGGCCCATGGAACGATGTTCTCCGGGTCGATCGTGATCAGCGCGGCGATGAACGGCTTGGCGTCGCCGACCACCATGCACTGGCTGACCAGTGGGTGCAGGCGGATCTGGTCCTCGAGCACGGCCGGCGCGACATTCTTGCCGCCGGCGGTGACCAGGATCTCCTTCTTCCGGCCGGTGATCTTGATGAACCCGTCGACGTCGAACTCACCCAGGTCGCCGGTGTGGAACCAGCCGGCCGCGTCGATCGTGGCCGCGGTGGCCTCGTCGTTCTTCCAGTAGCCCTGCATGACCTGGCCGCCCTTGAAGCACAGCTCGCCGTCCGCGGCGACGGCGACCGACACACCAGGGAGCGGCCGGCCGACGGTGCCGATGCGGATGTCGTCGGGCAGGTTGACCGCCACCGCGGCGGTGGTCTCGGTCAGGCCGTACCCCTCGAGCACCGGTGCACCGATGCCCCGGAAGAAGTGCCCGAGCCGGTCGCCGAGCGGTGCGCCGCCGGAGACGGCGTACTGGACCTTGCCGCCGAGCACCACGCGGAGCTTGGAGTAGACGAGCCGGTCGAACAGCGCGTGCTTGGCCTTCAGCCCGAACGACGCGCCGCCCTTGTCCTGGGCCCGCGAGTACGCGATCGCGGTGTCCGCGGCCGCGTCGAAGATCTTGCCCTTGCCGTCTGCGTGCGCCTTCTGGCTGGCCGAGTTGAAGACCTTCTCGAACACTCGCGGCACGCTCAGGATGAACGTCGGCTTGAACTCGCCGAGGTCGTTCACCAGGTTCTTCACGTCGGCGCTGTGGCCGACCTTGACCATCTTCATCACGCAACCGACCTGGATGATCCGCGCGAACACGTGCGCCAGCGGCAGGAACAGCAGCGTGCTCGCGCCGTCGGTCGCGAAGAGCTCGTCGAGGATCTTCACGGCCGGGTCGAGCTCGGCCAGGAAGTTCGAGTGGCTGATCTTGCAGCCCTTCGGGCGTCCCGTCGTACCGGAGGTGTAGATGAGCGTGGCCAGGTCGCCCGACTGCACCGCCGTACGGCGCTTGTCGAACTCGGCATCGGTGATCTCCTGGCCGAGCACGGTGAGCTGCTCGACCGCGCCGGCCTCGATCTGCCAGATCTCCTGCAGCGCGGGTGCCTCCGGCCGGGCGGACTCGACCACCGCGCCGTGGGCGGCGTTCTCGGCGATCGCGACGACCGCATCGGAGTCGGTCAGGATCCATTGGATCTGCGACGCGGAGGACGTTTCGTAGATCGGAACGGTGACCGAACCGATGCTCCAGATCGCGTAGTCGATCAGGGTCCACTCGTAGCGGGTCGCGCTGAGCAGGGCGACCCGGTCGCCGTGCTGCACGCCGGCCGCGATCAGGCCCTTCGCGACGGCGGTGACCTGCCGGGCGAACTCGGCCGCGGACACGTCCAGCCAGCCGCCCCCTGAATCGGCCCCTACCCGCCGGCTGAACACGGCGGTGTCAGGATGAGAGGACGCGTTCGCCCACACGGGGTCGCTCAGGCTCCCGGTGGGTGGCTCGGTCACAGCAGGAACGGTGTACTCACGCATCCGCGTCTCCTCAGTCGGTCACGAATTGTCGACTTCCGGCGCACGCTACAGTCACCTACCCAGAAGTAGCCAGGTTCATGTGACCCAAGGAACAGGTGCCTTCAGCAATGCCCACGCTCGACATCAGTTGCGACGACTTGGTCGTTGCTGATCCAGCCTACGTCGCCGCGCGCCTCGGTTCGGACACCCTCTGGCGCGAGTGGTGGCCGGACCTCATCCTGACCGCGGCCGAGCGGCGCGGCCTGGAGGGCGTCCGCTGGACCGTGGCCGGCGCGGCGATCGGTACGGCGGAGTGGTGGCTGGAGGCGGTCCGCGACGGCGTCGTCGTGCACTGGTACCTGCGCGTCGACCCGGTGAAACCGGTCCGCGGCCAGGCCCTCGCCAGACTCAAGGAGCGGTACGTCGCGTCGTACCGGGAGCACCTGTGGCGGTTCAAGGACGAAGCCGAAGCGGGCCGCGCGGCGGGCGAACGCCGTCCCGGGTCCGAACCCGCGATAGTCTCCGGGGAGGACGCCGGCGCAGCGCCCGACGGTCCGAGTACGACGAGTCCCACAGCTAAGAGGTGAATAGATGGCGGATCAGACCACCTCGACCATCGTGATGAACGCGACCCCCAAAGAGATCATGGCGGTGATCGCGGACTTCGCGGCGTACCCGGAATGGGCCGACTCGATGCGGGAGACCCAGGTGCTGTCCACCGACGAGGCGGGCCGGCCGAAGCAGGTCCGGTTCAAGGTCGACGCCGGTGCGATCTCCGACGAGTACACGCTGGACTACGTCTGGTCCCGCAACGAGGTGACCTGGACGCTGGTGCAGGCCAAGATGGTGAAGGGGATGGACGGCGCCTATGTGCTGCGCGACCTGGGCGCCGAGGGGACCGAGGTGACGTACCGGCTGGCCGTCGACGTGGCGATCCCGATGATCGGCATGCTGAAGCGCAAGGCCGAGAAGGTCATCATCGACACAGCCCTCAAGGGGCTCAAGAAGCGCGTCGAGTCCTGATTCAGTGACTCGGGTTCTGCTGTACACGGGTAAGGGCGGCGTAGGCAAGACGACCTCCGCGGCGGGTACTGCCACGCTCGCGGCGCTGCGCGGGCTGCGCACGCTGGTGCTGTCGACCGATGCCGCGCACTCGCTGTCGGACGCGTTCGACTCCGAGGTCGGACCGGAGCCGACCGAGATCGACGATCTGCTGTTCGTCCAGCAGATCGACGCCCAGCGCAAGTTCGAGCGGTCGTGGGGCGACATCCAGTCCTACCTGCGGTCGGTGCTGCACATGGTCGGGGTGGACCCGATCGAGGCCGAGGAGCTGACCGTGCTGCCGGGCGCGGAGGAAGTGCTCGCGCTGCTCGAGGTGCGCGACCACGTCCGGTCCGGGCGCTGGGACGTGATCGTGGTGGACTGCGCGCCGACCGCGGAGACGCTCCGGCTGCTCGCGTTGCCCGAGGCCCTGAACTGGTACATGGACCGGATCTTCAACGCCGAGCGCAAGGTGATGCGGACCTTCCGGCCGTTCCTGAGCCGGGGGCCGGGGATCCCGATGCCCGACGACACCGTCTTCGACGCGCTGCGACGGCTGCAGAGCGACCTCTCCGACATCCGCACGTTGCTGGCCGGCCCGGACGCCTCGGTGCGGCTGGTGCTGACGCCGGAAGCCGTGGTCGTCGCCGAGGCCCGGCGGTCGCTGACGCGCCTGTCGCTGTACGGCTACCGCGTCGACGGGGTGGTCGCGAACCGGGTGTTCCCGGCCGCCGGCGCGGACTCCTGGCGACGGCAGTGGGTCGCCGCGCAGCGCGGGATCCTCGAGGAGGTCGCGGACTCGTTCCGGCCGCTGCCGATCTGGGAGTCGCCGTACCGGGTCTGCGAGCCGGTCGGCGTCGAGGAGCTGGCCGCGTTCGCGGTCGAGATGTACGGCGGGGACGACCCGTTCGCCCGGGCCACGGCCGAGACCTCGCTGTGGGTGGATCGGCACATCGACACGGACGGCCGGACCTACACGCTGACAATGCCGTTGCCGCTGGCATCTGCGAGCGAGCTGGAGCTGGCGCGGCACGGTGACGAGCTGATCATCACGGTCGGGTCGTACCGGCGCGTGCTGCCGTTGCCGGCGGCGCTGGCCCGCGGCGTGGTCGCAGGTGCGCGGCTGGACGACGGACGGCTGCAGGTGCGGTTCGCGCCGCGGGAGACAACGCGGCCGGTGCCGTCCGAGTTGCCGAGCGGTAGTGGACCGCTCGAGTCGGCGCAGGAGCTGGCCCAGGAGCTGACGGCCGAGTACCACGCCCAGCAGCTGGCCCACGGCGCCGCGATCGGAGAGGGCCGGTGACAGTGTTAATGCCACGCCTCCGGCGCGGCGGGTCATGGGGCTTTGACTCCCGGCCTTCCCTCGTCGCTCCAGTCGCTTCGCTCCCTCCGCTCCTCAGTCCAGG
>NZ_JBEZYF010000115.1:0-15351 GCF_040638415.1 Kribbella sp. NPDC026596
CACGGCACCTCGCCGCACTGGCGCAAAGGCCACGATGCTCCGCATCGAGACCTTCGCTCCAGCACGCCGATGCACCGCACCGAGCACCTGCTCGCGACTGGACGGGGTCAGCACACACCCCCTGGACGTCGTACATTGAGATGAATGGCACGTCGGGAGACCTCGGCGGGCGGCCGGTACGGACCGGGTGCCCCAGGTTGTGCTGTCTTCGTCAAGACCGGTATTCTGTCAGATGCGCTATGGGCCCGCGCGACCTCGGACGGAGCAGGCTCGTGCTCGCAGCAGTCGGTGGTGAATCTGTGCTCTTCAGGCAATCCAGCGGTTTGATGCGATCCAACGGTTCATGACGCGACCGCACAACACCACCAGTCCACGGAGCAACCCACCACATGACGGCCAGCATCGAGGCACCTCTCGACCCCGCAGTACGCAGCACCCCGCAGGTAGCGGTCAATGACATCGGGTCGGAGGAAGACTTCCTCGCGGCGATCGATCAGACCATCAAGTACTTCAACGACGGCGACATCGTCGAGGGCACCATCGTCAAGGTCGACCGGGACGAGGTCCTGCTCGACATCGGTTACAAGACCGAAGGCGTGATCCCCTCCCGCGAGCTGTCGATCAAGCACGACGTCGACCCGAACGAGGTCGTCAACGTCGGCGACCACGTCGAGGCCCTGGTTCTCCAGAAGGAGGACAAGGAAGGCCGCCTGATCCTCTCGAAGAAGCGCGCCCAGTACGAGAAGGCCTGGGGCACGATCGAGAAGATCAAGGAAGAGGACGGCGTCGTCACCGGCACGGTCATCGAGGTCGTCAAGGGTGGTCTCATCCTGGACATCGGCCTGCGTGGCTTCCTGCCGGCATCGCTCGTCGAGATGCGCCGGGTCCGCGACCTCCAGCCGTACGTCGGCCAGGAGATCGAGGCCAAGATCATCGAGCTGGACAAGAACCGCAACAACGTGGTCCTGTCCCGCCGGGCGTGGCTGGAGCAGACGCAGTCCGAGGTGCGGATGAACTTCCTCACCCAGCTGCAGAAGGGCCAGATCCGCAAGGGTGTCGTCTCCTCGATCGTCAACTTCGGTGCGTTCGTGGACCTCGGCGGCGTCGACGGTCTGGTGCACGTCTCGGAGCTGTCCTGGAAGCACATCGACCACCCGACCGAGGTGGTCGAGGTCGGCCAGGAGGTCACCGTCGAGGTGCTGGACGTCGACATGGACCGCGAGCGTGTCTCGCTGTCGCTGAAGGCGACCCAGGAAGACCCGTGGCAGCAGTTCGCCCGGACCCACCAGATGGGCCAGATCGTGCCCGGCAAGGTCACCAAGCTGGTTCCGTTCGGTGCGTTCGTCCGCGTGGAGGAGGGCATCGAGGGTCTGGTGCACATCTCCGAGCTGGCCGAGCGGCACGTCGAGATCCCGGAGCAGGTCGTCCAGGTCAACGACGACGTCATGGTCAAGATCATCGACATCGACCTGGAGCGGCGCCGGATCTCGCTGTCGCTCAAGCAGGCCAACGAGGGTGTCGACCCGGTCTCGGACGACTTCGACCCGACGCTGTACGGCATGACCGCGACGTACGACGACCAGGGCAACTACGTCTACCCCGAGGGCTTCGACCCGGAGACCGGCGAGTGGCTCGAGGGCTTCGACGCTCAGCGCGAGGAGTGGGAGCGGCAGTACGCCGAGGCCCACACGCGCTGGGAGGCCCACAAGAAGCAGATCGAGGACGCCAAGACGGCGGACGTCGAGGCCGGCGAGGCGTCGACGTACTCCTCTGCGGCTGCTCCGAAGGACGACGCTCCCGTCGAGGGTGCGCTCGCTTCCGACGAGGCGCTGCAGGCGCTCCGCGAGAAGCTGACCGGCCAGGGCTGATCCCGGCCCGGTAGGTAGCAAGACCCGGAACCCCCGCACTCCCGTACTGGGTGCGGGGGTTCCGTATGTCTGCGGTGGGTCAGTCGTAGGCGCGGCGGGGTTTCGGCTCGCCGAGGTCGGTGCCCCACTGGCCGCGGCCTTCGCCCTTCAGCCGCATCTTCAGCTCCATGATCTGCGCCCGTGCCCCGCTGGCGGTGAAGAAGCCGGTCAGATAGGACTCGTTCGGCGCTCCGACCTCCCAGGCCGGCACCTGTTGTTCGCCGTACCTGACCATGCGGATCGCGGGGTCCTCGCCGGCGCTGATGCGGGCCGCATCCTGTGCGCAGGCGGGCACCCGGCGGGTCGGTCCGTAGGCCGGCGTCCAAACCACATCTGTGCTCGACGGGCCGTGCTGTGGATTGAAGAAGCAGGGCGTACGTCGCTCCGGCAGCGGAGCGCCCGTGAGTCGGGCTCGGGCGCACGCCAGCGAGTAGCGGCCGGCGGTGAGAGTGTCGATCAGTGTGCTGACCGAATCGGCTGACGTCAGCTTGTCGACCATCCGCCGGGCGGACTCGTACGCATCGAGCGCGGACTGATAGTCGTGCCGCAGCTCTGTGTCGAGCTCGCCGGTCAGCATGTCGCCGAAGCGCGCGAGCTCCTCGCCGAACTGGATCACGTCCTCGTCGGCCATCGATCGAACCTGCCGGAGCTCGAGTGCGGCCCGGCGTCGCAACCACCCCATAAGCCATGCTAGGCCGCTGAGTAAGGTGCATGCGTGCTGAGAGTGGGACTGACCGGTGGAATCGGATCCGGGAAGAGCGCGGTGTCGTCGCGGCTGGCGGCCCGTGGGGCCGTGCTGATCGACTCGGACGTGCTCGCGCGCGAGGTGGTCGCCAAGGGAACAGGCGGGCTCGACGAGGTGGTTGCGGCCTTCGGCGACGGCGTACTGACCGCCGAGGGCGAGCTGGATCGGCCGGCGCTCGGGCGGATCGTGTTCGGTGACGAGCCGGCCCGGCGGAGGCTGGAGGCGATCATCCATCCGCGCGTCCGGGCGCGGGCCGCCGAGATCGAGGCAGAGTCACCCGCCGGCGCGATCGTCGTCCATGACATCCCGCTGCTGGTGGAGACCGGTCAGGCGGACAGGTTCGACGTCGTCCTGGTGGTCGACGCGCCGGTCGACGTACAGCTGGAGCGGTTGAAATCGCAGCGCGGGATGACTGAGGCGGAAGCCAAGCAGCGGATCGCCAGCCAGGCGTCCCGGGAGGACCGGCTCGCGGTGGCCGATCTCGTCGTGGACAACTCCGGCACGCTCGCCGATCTGGACCAGCGGATCGATCAGGTGTGGGCCGCCCTACAGGACCACGCAGCGCATGATCCAGGCCACGGTCCGGACACGAAAAGGTGACCCCTGCGCGGTAAATGATGAATCCGGGACCGGCTGTACGAGAATCTGTCCCGGTTCGGCCCGGGAAGTGATCGGGCCGGCCACCGACGGCGCGTCCCGCGCCGGTCCGGACGTCCGAGGTTGGGAGGATGGCGTGGTTTGCCCGCGCTGCAACTCTGACGTCCCCGAGGTGTCGCACTTCTGCCACCACTGTGGCAACGATGTGCGCTCCGGGGACGCCGAGCGGAAGAACGCGTACGCTGCCAGGCCGGATGAGCCGGTGGCGTCGTTCAAGCTGGTTTCGACGATCATGCCGCAGGGCTCCGGCACGCAGCCGTACACGTACAAGGTCGCGCTCGGCGTCGGCCTGCTGCTGACCGTCGTGACCGCCGCGCTCGGTGCGCTGCCGGTGGCGATCATGATCGCGGCGTTCGCCATTCCGATCGTCTACATCCTCTACCTGTACGACGTGAACCTCTGGGAGGACGAGCCGATCCCGGTCGTCGCCGCGGCGTTCGTGCTGACCGGCGTACTGGCCGCGGTGTTCACCTGGCTGTGGTCGGACAAGCTCGCGCTCACGCTCGACACGATCGGAGGCAACGACGCCGGCCCGTCCGGGCGTGACCTGCTGATCCTGCTCCTGCTGGTGCCGGTCGTCTCGGAGCTGATCCGGCAGATCGGCCCGCTCTACCTGGCCTCCCGGCCGCGGTACGACGACCTGATGGACGGCTTCACCTTCGGTGTGGTGGCCGGTGTCGGCTACGCGTGTTTCGAGACGCTGGTGCTGCACTGGGGCTGGATCAGCGGCGGCTTCGCCGGTCCGGGCAGCAGCGCCGGTACCTGGATCTCGATCGTGGTCCTGCACGGTTTCATCAAGCCACTGATCTACGGTTCGGCGACCGGCCTCGCGGGTGCGGAGTTCTCCGGCCTGGGCGAGGGGTACGACGGCTTCACGCCGCGCTGGGTCTCCGGCGTACTCCAGGCGATCGCGGTCAACGCACTGTTCCAGGGCGGTGTCTACCTCCTCGGCTTCGTCGGCGGCCACGGCTCGACCATCGGCGCGATCCTCGGTGTGCTCTGGGGCCTGCTGCTGCTCGGCGCGCTGATCATCCGGGTGCGGACCGTGCTGCACAAGGGTCTTCTCGAGGCGGCGCTGGAGTCGGCCGCGCGCGGTGGTTCGAACCACGCGTCCGGCGACCTGGCGTTCTGCTCGCGCTGTGAGATGCCGCTGCTCCCGCACTCCGACTTCTGCTCCGCGTGCGGCAACTCGGTGCGATCCGTGCCGAAGTCCGCCCGGGGTGTGACGGCACCGGCGGGCGCGAGTGGGTACGAAGCGACGACTGGGGAGACGCAGGTATGAGCAATCCACAACCGCCCCACGGACCGGGCGGCCAGCCGCCGTACGGCGGTCAGCCGGGTCATCCCCAAGGTCAGCCGGGTCAGCCCCAAGGTCAGCCGGGTCAGCCCCAAGGTCAGCCGGGTTATGGGCAGCCGCAGGGACAGCCTCGCTACGGACAGCAGCCCGGTCAGCCGCAGGGTCAGCCGGGGTACGGTCAGCAGCCGGGTTACGGGCAGCAGCCGCCGCAGGACCAGCCCGGGTACGGGCGCCCGCCGCAGGCCCCGCCGGGATACGGTCAGCAGCCGGGCCAACCGCCGTACCCGCAGCCTGGTCAGCAGACGTTCCCCGGCCAGCAGCAGGCGCCGTACCAGGGGCAGCAGCAGTACCAGGGCCAGCCGTACCCCGGCCAGCAGCAGTATCCGCAGCAACAGCAGTATCCGCAGCAACAGCAGTACCAGGGCCAGCAGCAGTGGGGTCAGCACGCTGGTCGGACCCCGCGCGGCAAGGGCGGCAACAAGATCCTGTTCATCGCCGGCGGTGCGTTCGCCGTCGTCGCAGTGATCGGTGTCGTGCTGGCCGTCGTCTTCAACCAGGGCGACGACAAGAAGGCGGAGCCGACCCCGGAGCCGACGACCAGCCAGAGCACCGAGCCGACCGGCAACGTCGACGAGGGCATCGAGGTCGCCGAGGGCGTCTTCGTGAAGCCGCAGCCGGGCTACCTCCGCAAGAGCCTGGACAAGTTCACCGGCGTCTACCTGCTCAAGCAGGGCGAGGCGTACTTCATGGTGAACGCGTGGAAGGCCGACGCGGGTGAGAACACCGCGACGGTGCTCCCGCAGTTGATGTCCGCGGAGACCAAGGACCTGTCCTCGGTCAAGAAGGGCGAGCCGAAGGAGACCAAGCCGGGCGAGGGCGACAAGACCGACGTGAAGGTCGTCACCACGCAAAGCTTCGACGCGGTCTCCACCACCCAGAACGGCAGCTTGCCGGTGGTCGGGTTCGTCGGCGTGATCGAGCGCAACGACGGCGTCATCACGATCATTCGGGTGTACGGGCGCAAGGACAAGGTGTCCACCATCCAGCCGGACTCGACCGCGATGCTGCGGTCGGTGGTCAAGAGCCAGTGAGCGGCAAGCGCGACAAGGGTTCCGGCGCGGGCAACCCCTGGGTCAACAAGCCCGGTCCGGACGAGGACGACGGGGCGACGCCTGAACCGGAGCGGCCCATATCGCCGTGGGACCTGGAAGTGCCACCGCCGCCGTCGCCGTGGGCCGACCCGAACACCCCCGGACCGGGGCCAGGCCCCGGTCCGGCGACGGAGACGAGCTCGGCCTGGGGTGAGAAGGTCGGGCCGCCGTCGTTGCGGCGGCCACCGCCGGAGAAGAAGGGTCCGCGGTTCCCGCCGCTGCTGATCCCGATCGCCGCCGGCCTGATCGTGGTCGTCCTGGTCGCGATCGCGCTGATCGTGCTGTCCGGCGGCGACGACACCGCGGACCCCACGCCGACCCCGACGCCGACGGTGACTTCGCCGACGACGTCGTACCAGCCGCCCGCGAACGCGATCGCGGTCGGCTTCGGCGTCTCCGTCGTACCGGTGGACGGCTGGAGCCTGCTGGCGAAGGAGACGCAGGGCAAGGAGCTCGTAACGTACGCACCGAACGGTGAGCCGCGCTCGTTCTTCTGGGTCCGGCAGAAGGAGAACGTCACCGCGCAGGCATACGTGCTCGGCATCGTCGAGGGCGAGACCGAGAACGAGATCGCCCAGCTGGGCAACGTCCGGAACCTGCCGTGCCCGAAGGACGTCCTGGAGGAGTGCGTCGCGATCAGCTACACCTCCACCGCCAAGGACAAGTCCGGCGCGGACGTGAAGGTGCAGGGCTACGTCGAGGCGTACCGGCGCAAGGACAAGGTGGTCACCGCGCTGGACTTCCGCACCCGCGTCGACTTCGCCCAGAAGGCCGAGGCGGACGCGACGACGATGAAGAAGTCGGTGCTCGACAGCCTGTGATGACGATTCCCCTGAACGACCGCGAGGAACAGCTATGAGTCAGCAGTACGGGCCGCCCCCGGGACCGCCTCCCGCCCCCGCTCCCGGCGGCTGGGGACCCGGACCCGCCGGTCCCTCGCGGTCTGGTGGTTGGGGTCCGGGGCCGAACCGGCCGCCGCAGCGCCCGGCGAAGTCGAACCGGACCCAGTGGATCATCATGGCCGGCGCGATCGTCGCGGTCGCGCTGATCGCGGTCGGCGTAGTGGTGCTGGTCACCGGCGGCGGAAAGGCTGACGACCCGGCCGCGACTGACACCCCGGACCCGACCGGCACCCTGTACACGCCGTCGCCGACGCCCACGCCGGACGACACCAAAGGCCCGAACGACATCGGGGTCGAGGTCGGCTGGGGTGTCTGGTTCACGCCGGCCAAGGGCTGGCTGCCGGACTGGGACACGTCCAAGAGCGGGAAGAACTACATGCTGCAGCAGTTCAACGCGCGCGGGCTGCTCGACGGGTACTACTGGGTCCGGCAGACCGAGTTGTACGACGCGAAGGGCTTCGCCGAGCACCTGGTCGACATCGAGTCGAACGGCATGCAGGGCGTCCGGATCGGCATGGGCGTGGCCTGCAAGCCGGCGAACGAGTCGATCAAGGCCTGCTATGCGCTGTCGTACGCCGGCGTGTGGGTGGGAAAGACCGGGAAGAAGGTCGCGATGCGGGGCTTCGTGACCGCCTACCAGGACAAGTTCGACCGCGTCACCGCCACCGACGCCGCCCTGGAAACCAGAGTCTACGAACGCCGAGTCAACGAACTCATCTACATGAACAACTCAGTCATAAAGAGCATGTGACCTACGCCAACCACCCACGGAGCATGTGCGGCACCCACCCAGCGTGTGACTTGCGGAACCCACCCACCCGCCGAGCGCAGCGAGGTGGGTGTCTTTTGTGCTCTGACCTGGGGTTTTAGATTCTGTCGGTGGTGGGTCGTACGGTGGGGGGCATGAGACAGGTCTCGGATCTCCAGCGTATGGTCGCCCCGCTGAAGGTGGTGTCCGATTTCGAACCGGCCGGTGACCAGCCGGCCGCGATCGCGGACCTCGAGCGGCGGATCAACGCCGGCGAACAGGACGTCGTCCTGCTGGGCGCCACCGGAACCGGTAAGACCGCGACCATCGCCTGGCTGGCCGAGAAGATCCAGCGCCCGATGCTGATCCTCCAGCCGAACAAGACCCTGGCCGCCCAGTTCGCGAACGAGCTGCGCCACTTCTTCCCCGCCAACGCAGTCGAGTACTTCGTCTCCTACTACGACTACTACCAGCCCGAGGCGTATGTCCCGCAGACGGACACCTACATCGAGAAGGACTCCTCGATCAACGAGGAGGTCGAGCGCCTGCGGCACTCGGCCACCTGGTCGCTGCTGACCCGCCGCGACGTGGTCGTGGTCGCGACCGTCTCCTGCATCTACGGCCTGGGTTCCGCGGACGAGTATCTGAACCGCATGATCCACGTGAAGGTCGGCACCGAGATGGACCGCGACGGCCTGCTCCGCAAGCTCGTCGGCGTGCAGTACGCGCGGAACGACCTGGCCGGCACCCGGGGCACGTTCCGGGTCCGCGGCGACACGCTCGAGGTGTTCCCGGTGTACCAGGAGCTCGCCGTCCGGGTGGAGTTCTTCGGCGACGAGATCGAGCGCGTGATGACGCTGCACCCGCTGACCGGTGAGGTGATCAGCGAGGAGGACGAGGTCTACATCGGCGCCGCGACGCACTACGTGACCGCGCCGGAGCGGATGGAGCGCGCGATCACCTCGATCGAGGCCGAGCTGGAGGAGCGGCTGGCCGAGCTCGAGCGCGGTGGGCAGTTGCTGGAAGCACAGCGGCTCCGGATGCGGACGACGTACGACATCGAGATGATGCGTCAGATCGGCACGTGCTCCGGCATCGAGAACTACTCGCGGCACACCGACGGTCGAGAGCCCGGTACCGCGCCGCACTGTCTGCTGGACTACTTTCCCGAGGACTTCCTGCTGGTCATCGACGAGTCGCACGTGACCGTCCCGCAGATCGGCGGGATGTACGAGGGCGACATGTCCCGGAAGCGGACGCTGGTCGAGCACGGGTTCCGGCTGCCGTCGGCGATGGACAACCGCCCGCTGCGCTGGGAGGAGTTCCTGGAGCGGATCGGCCAGACCGTCTACCTGTCCGCGACCCCGGGGCAGTACGAGCAGGACAAGTCCGACGGGCACGTCGAGCAGCTCATCCGGCCGACCGGTCTGGTCGACCCCGAGGTGATCGTGAAGCCGACCAAGGGCCAGATCGACGACCTGATCCACGAGATCCGGATCCGGGTCGAGCGCGACGAGCGCGTCCTGGTCACCACCCTGACCAAGAAGATGTCCGAGGACCTGACCGACTACCTGCTGGAGATGGGGATCCGGACCAGGTATCTGCACAGCGAGGTCGACACGCTCCGCCGGGTCGAGCTGCTCCGCGAGCTGCGGATGGGTGAGTACGACGTTCTGGTCGGTATCAACCTGCTGCGTGAGGGCCTCGACCTGCCGGAGGTGTCGCTGGTCGCGATCCTGGACGCCGACAAGGAAGGCTTCCTGCGCTCCGGCCGGTCACTGATCCAGACCATCGGCCGCGCCGCCCGGAACGTGTCCGGCCAGGTGTTCATGTACGCCGACAAGATCACCCCGTCGATGGAGCTGGCGATCGACGAGACGAATCGGCGCCGGGCCAAGCAGATCGCGTACAACGAGGCGAACGGCGTCGACCCGCAGCCGCTGCGGAAGAGGATCGCCGACATCACCGACATGCTGGCCCGTGAGGACGCCGACACCGCCGAGCTGCTCGGCTCCGGCCGGACGCAGTCGCGCGGCAAGGCACCGGTGCCGGGTGGAGGCAAGGCGAAGGCGGGGGAGAAGGCGAAGGAGCTGGCCGGCGGCCTGCCGTCGTCCGACCTGGCCGACCTGATCCAGCAGCTCACCGACCAGATGCACAACGCGGCCGCGGAGCTCCAGTTCGAGATCGCGGCCCGCTACCGCGACGAGATCTCCGAGCTGAAGAAGGAGCTCCGTCAGATGACCAACGCGGGAGCGAAGTAGTCAGTCCCGCGATACGACAGTGTGCTTCGGTGACTCGTCGACGTGCAGGGTGAAGATGTCCGGCCGCGCATAGTGGCCGACGGCATCGAAATCGAACCTGCCGCGATCCAGCTCGCCGAGATCCAGCTCGGCGAGCAGGACACCTTCGCCACCGCGTAACGGGCCGGCCAGGATCTCACCGAGCGGGGAGACGATCACGCTGCCGCCGTTGATCAGGACCGTCTCCGGCGCGTCGCCCTGGATCGGGTGGACGTCGTCGGGGAGGTCGGCGCGGGTGAGGTACTGGTTCGCGCTGATCACGAAGCAGCGGCCCTCGAGTGCGACATGCCGCATGGTCGCTTGCCACTGATCACGGTCGTCCACCGTGGGTGCGCACCAGAGCTCGACACCCTTGGCGTACATGGCCTGCCGGAACAGCGGCATGTAGTTCTCCCAGCAGATCGCCGCGCCGAGCACACCGAACTCCGTGCGTACGGCGGGCATGGTCGAGCCGTCGCCGTGGCCCCAGAGGAAGCGCTCGGCCGCGGTCGGCATCAGCTTGCGGTGCTTTGCGACCAGTCCTCCGACGGGGTCGATGAACGGCGCCGTGCAGTACAACGTGCCACCATCGCGCTCGATGACGCCGGCGACGACGTGAACGCCCAGCTCGGCCGCGAGTTCGGCCAGCCTGCTGGTCTCCGGACCGGGCACCTCGATGGCCGCCTCGCGGTACCGCCGAAAGGTGTCGCGACCTTCGGGCGACCGTGAACCAACGGTGACGCCGAAGTCGAGACCCTTGGGGTAGCCGCCGAGGAAGGCCTCCGGCAGGACGACCAGCCGCGCGCCGCCCGCTGCGGCCTCCCGCAGGTACCGCTCGGCCTTGACCAGGGTCGCGGGGGTGTCGAACAGCGTGGAACCGGCCTGGACCGCGGCGACGACGACAGAAGTCATGCCGAGCAGCGTAGTTCTGTCCGCCGCGAGGTCTACTGTGCCTGTCAGACCTACCAGGGGAGGACGGCAATGTTCGATCACCTGTCGCTGCAATGTGACGACCTGGGCGCGAGCCGGCGGTTCTACGAGCAACTGCTCGGTCCGCTGGGGATCAGCGTGAGCATGGACTTCGGCGACGTGCTCGGGCTGTCCGGGCCGGACGGCGTACCGAAGTTCTGGCTTGGCAAGCACACGACCGGCGGCGCGCAGCGGGAGATCCACCTCGCCTTCACCGCCGCGGATCGCGCGGCGGTGGATACCTTCCACGCCTCCGCGCGGGAGTTGGACGCCGAGATCCTGCACGAACCCCGCGAATGGCCTGAGTACCACCCCGGCTACTACGCGGTCTTCGTGCGCGACCCGGACGGCAACAATGTCGAAGCAGTGAGCCACGCGTGACGAGGCTGAGTGGGGAAGAGATCCTCGCGCACTGCCTGGCGAAGCCGGGCGCCTGGCAGGACGAGCCTTGGGAGGGTGACGTCGTCGCGAAGGTCGGGGACAAGATCTTCGCGTTCCTCGGCGGTGGCGAGGGAGTCGGGCTCAAGTGCGGCGCCAACCGGGACGAGGCGGACGAACTCGTCGACACCTACCCCGACGACGTCAGCAAGATGGCCTACATCGGGCGATCCGGGTGGAACACGGTCCGCCTCGGCGGGACTGTTCCCGACGACGAGATCCTCGAGCTGATCGACACGTCGTACGAGACGATCGTCGCCAAGCTGCCGAAGAGCAGACGCCCGTAGCAGACGAACACCACGCGTTCATCGGGGTCCAATTGATCACGCTGCGCAATTATTCCCTGACTGGGCTGTGACGATATCGACAGGCGGACACGGCGCGCTGGATTTGGAGTCTTGGACATCGACCCGTCAGAATAGTCGTGGAGAAGGGGAGTATTCCTTCGCGGCGGCATCGTCATCACGGTCAAGGATTCGCTCCTGCGCCCGGTGCCACCGGCCGGACTCATCACACTGAGCGCGGCGGAAGAGACCTTCGGAGTCCTGTTTCGTCTGAGCTCCGGAGGTTATTTGATGCACGTTGCTGACTACGTTTGGTACATCACGGTCGGCGTGCTGCTCGCGCTGCTGGCCTTCGACGTCTTCATCATCGGCCGCCGCCCGCACGAACCGACCACCCGGGAGTCCGCGATCGCGATCGCGTTCTACGTCGGTCTGGCGGTCCTGTTCGGCCTCGGGGTGTGGGCGTTCTCCGGCGGCAACTATGCGGGGGAGTTCTTCGCCGGCTGGCTGACCGAGTACAGCCTCAGCGTGGACAACCTGTTCATCTTCCTGATCATCATGTCGAGGTTCGGCGTACCCAGGAAGTACCAGCAGACCGCCCTGCTGGTGGGCATCATCCTGGCGCTCGTCTTCCGCGGCATCTTCATCGCGGTCGGTGCGGCCGCGATCAACCAGTTCTCCTGGATCTTCTACCTGTTCGGCGCGTTCCTGCTCTACACCGCGGTCCACCTGGCGAGGCAGGGCGAGAACGACGACGAGGACTTCAAGGAGAACGCGGTCATCCGGTTCGCCAAGAAGCGGCTGAACGCCACCGACGAGTACAACGGCGTCAAGCTCACCGTGATCAAGAACGGCAAGCGGCTCGTCACCCCGATGGCGATCGTGATCGTCGCGCTCGGTACCACCGACCTGCTGTTCGCGCTCGACTCGATCCCGGCGATCTACGGCCTGACCCAGGAGCCGTTCCTGGTCTTCACCGCGAACGTGTTCGCGCTGATGGGTCTGCGGCAGCTGTACTTCCTGCTCGGCGATCTGCTCAAGCGTCTGGTCTACCTGTCGCTGGGCCTGTCGGTCGTGCTCGCCTTCATCGGCGTGAAGCTGGTGCTGCACGCGATGCACGAGAACGAGCTCCCGTTCATCAACGGCGGCCACCACATCGAGTGGGCTCCCGAGATCCCGATCTGGTTCTCGCTCGGCTTCATCATCATCACGCTCGGTATCACCACCGTCGCCAGCCTCCGCAAGTCCCGCGCCCTCCCGGCAGACCCCGCGGCGGACACCGACGACCCGCCGGCCGCTTCGAACGGCACGCCGGCCGCTTCGAACGGTACGACGGAGCCCGAGCTCGACCCGAAGACCAAGGCGGAGCTCGACGCCCTCCGCGAGCCGGAGCCGCACGAGTCGGACTCCAAGAAGCCCTGACCTGACAAGCCTTCACGTCGCCCCGGACCCTGCGGTCCGGGGCGACTCGTGTGTCAGGCCCTCACCTGGTCCGGCGTACCAGCGACTTGGTGCGGACGGGACCGATCCGGTGCCTGGTCTGCCGCGAACCGCTGGAAAAGGGCGGGGACCGGTGGAGGGATCGAGATCATGCGAGTGCCCGGACTGCACAAGCTCAGCAAACGACCCGGACGAGACCGCGGACGGCATCGCCGCGGCCGGCCGGCGGCCCAGCATCGCTGGCAGTCGGCGGGTTTGGCCGGCGGGGTGTTGACCCTCGCAGCGGTGGTGGCCCTGACAGCGTCGGGGACCGCACAGCTCCCGGACCGCCCCCCGACCGGCCGGTACGACGCGGCCGAGGGTGCGGAGGCGTCGACGGCCGATCCGTTCATCGATGACGAGGTGCTGGACGAGTTCGTCAAGCCGGAGCAGCTGGTCGCGGTCCCCGTCGGGCCCGGCCGGGTGGCGAAACCGGTGCAGATGGTGCTCTCCGGTGCGCCGGTGATCAGCACGCTCGGCGAGAGCGGGATCCCCGAGGTCGCCGTACGGGCGTACAAGAAGGCCGAGGCGCGGTTGGCAGTCAGCGACCCCGGCTGTGGGGTGCCGTGGACGCTGCTCGCCGCGATCGGACGGGTGGAGTCCAACCACGGGCGGTTCGGTGGCGCCAAGCTGCGCGACGACGGCTCGGCGACCCGGCGGATCCGCGGCATCCCGCTCGACGGCCGGCCGAACGTCACGCTGATCCGCGACTCCGACGGCGGCGCGCTTGACGGCGACACCGTGTATGACCGCGCGGTCGGGCCGATGCAGTTCATCCCGTCGACCTGGCGCTCGGTGAACGCGGACGGCAACGGCGACGGGTTCGCCGACCCGAACAACCTGTTCGACGCCGCGCAGGGCGCCGCCCAATACCTCTGCACCGGTACGTCGAACCTGCGCGACCCGGCCCGCGCCGGTCAGGCGGTACGGCGCTATAACAACGCCGACTCCTATGTCCGGGTAGTCCTCGGGCTGGCCCGGACGTACGAAGCCGGCCGGGTGGTCGGCCTGCCGTCGACCGGAGACCTGCTCCCGAACGAGCCCGTCGACCCGCCGGCGATCCGCCCCTGGCCGACCGACGATCAGCCAGGCGACTCGGTCCTCGCCAAACCCGCTCCAACCCAACGCACCGAACCCGCCTGGCCACCACGAGCGACGACCCGCCCGCAGCCGACGACCGCGCCACCGAACTGGCCGAACCCGGTCGTCCCCCTGCCCAGCAAGCCCATCGCCCCCAAACCCCCCGCAACTACAACCAACCCGAAGCCGTCCCAGCCGACCCAGACCCAACCGCCCCAGCCGAAGCCGTCCGCGCCGAAGCCGTCCAAGCCCGCTCCGACCCAACCGCCCAAGCCGGAACCGTCCGCGCCGCAGCCGTCCAAGCCCGCTCCGACCCAACCGCCCAAGCCGACGCCCTCCCGTCCGACGGCGACCGAGCCCCAACCGTCCGAACCCGAGTCGACGCAACCGTCCCAGCCGAAGCCGTCCGAGCCCCAACGGTCCGAGTCCAAGCCGACCCAACGGTCCGAGCCGAAGCCATCCGAGCCGAAGCCGTCTGAGCCCGAGGCGCCTCAGCCGTCCGAGCCGACGCCGTCACAGCCGAAGGCGTCCGAGGCCGAACCGTCGGAGTCCGGTTCACCCACGCCGGCACCGTCCGCCGAACCGACCCCGGAGCGGAAGCCGACCACAGCCGCCGTCGGCTGGGCTCCGGCGATGCGCCAAGTAGTCGGCCGAGCCCTGGCCCGACCCGCCTGCCCTCCAACCCGCACCCCCCAAACCGACCAGCACTCCAAGCCCTGCCCCGACGCCTCGGCGAAACCGTCCCCGACCCGGGACGCCAAGAACCCGGACGCCAAGAACCCGGCCGACAAGAGCCAGGACGGCCAGAACCGGGAACGGTGCACACCGCAGAACGTCTGCAAGGTCCCGAGCTCCCCGCGTCCGCCCGCCAAGCCCGGGCGCTAAGCGACAGGCCGGCCATATATCCGAGGTGCACGACCCAGTGCGTCGCCGGGTTGAAGCGAGAGCTCCACGAAGGAGCTCTCGCCCGGCCGGTCGGTGGCGCGGGCTCCGGGGACGAGGGCCTCGCCGGGTGGTTAGTGGCGCTTGCGGCGGTCTGCCTTCGACTGCGCTCGGCGGCGCTTCCGCTCGCGGCGAGCCTGGTCCTGCTCGGCGTGGGTTCGCTCATGCTCGGGGTGGGTTCGCTCATGCTCGGTGTGGGTGGACCCGATGCTCCCCGGTGACGCGGTGCTGTCGCCGGCCTTGACCCGGGCATTGCGGATCAGAACCACGACCACGCAGAGGATCGCCAGCCCGGAGAACATGATCACGTACCACATGCGGATCCCCTCCCACTCGTTGTCGATTCTCGGCGCAAAGAGCGGTGCCCGCCTCATCCGTCACGGCTGACCCACTTGCGCGGCGGACAAAGACACCGTCGCCTCCGCCGAGGTGGCGGAGGCGACGGTGGGTTGAGGCCGGAGCGTGGCGGCGCG
>NZ_JBEZYF010000116.1:0-15033 GCF_040638415.1 Kribbella sp. NPDC026596
AATTAGTGCCTTGACGGCACACTAACCAAGCCGATCACCGCAGGTCAGCGCGACCTGGTCCCCAAAAACCTGTCCAGGTGACCCAAGTCAGGTCCAAGGACGGCACCTGGCAGCTAGATGACTGGCGCAAGGAGGTCGAGGATGACTCCTACACCGCCGTCGTATTGGTCGACTTCACCGAGCCCAACCCGCTGCTCTTCATCATCCCTGGCGAAGAGTGGCGCACTGACGTGCGCGAGAACGCGATTGTTGATCGGGACAGCGGCCACCAGGCCATTCCCCGGGACCGCGTTGTGCAGCACCTCTACGCCTGGAATGTCGTCGACGCATAGCCGGGTCCGAGCGCCAGCATGGCGAGCCGGTGGTCGCCAGCCGAGGTCTCTACCGAATGCTCGACGCGTCCCTGCAGTTCAGACGCGAGGCTGAGCCGGTTGGGTACACCGATGCCCCGTTCCTCCCCTCCCCACGCCCTCGACCTGCTCGCCGCTGTGCGTCGATCTGAGCCAGGACACCCCTTGCTCGGCCCCGCACCCGAGCCAGCCGGTGTTCCAGCGTTCTAAGGCCGACTACGCCGACGCCACGGCCGACCGGCCCAGCATCACCACCGACAGGCCGTGCAACGCTTCAGGCGCATCTTCTTGGCCTCACCTTCCAGCCTCGTCTCGAAGCTTGAGCGTGACCGCCCTCGTCCAGTTACCCACCCACACGGGCCATCGGCGGAGTGGTACTTCTCGACCTCAGGACCAGCGGTCTTGCGGACCAGAACCAGCCGGTCGGCCTTCAGGCCGACCAGTGACTCGTGCTCTTTGTCAAGGAGCTCTAGGTGCCAGGCGAGTGCTTTCCTCGCGTCCTCTGTCTGCTGGAGGTAGCGCTGGTACACCCGTTCTCTCCGTTCCGCCAGATCAGCCATCCGCTCGCCCCACAGGTCCCCGCCGAACTCCTCTGCAGTCGTCCCCATGACAAGTCCTCAAGTAGTAGGAAGACTTTAATACTTCCTTACTAGTCCAGCGGGGTCAAGGGTGCGTAGCGCGTCGACGCCACTCATCGCGGCGCTCGTCGGTGGTGAGCCCTCTTCACACACCCCACGCTTCCCGACTGGCGAAGGCGAACAACAGACATGGCTCGGTCACCGGGCATCGCCCGCACACGACCCGAGCTCGCTCGTTGCCAGCAGCGTCGCTCTCTTCCGGGAACATGTCGGCCGGCCGATCCACACAAGCGGACTCATCCCGCCAATTGATGCCGCCGGGGATGAGAACCCGCGGGCGGTTTCCTCGGATAGACACCTACTACCGCCAGCCGCTGTACGGTCCGCCGATCGGAGGCAGCGGCTCGGTCGAGTCTTCGAGGGACCTAGCCATCGCCTCGTCTCGTCGGGCGGCTGGAGTGTTGGCCTGCCCCGGCTTCTCCTCAAACTCGCTCGGCTCGTGAACCGTGTCGTTCGGCAATCGCTCTCCTGAGTTGGTCTTACGCCAAGCGTGGGGAGAAGCCGCGGAATGTTCAGCTTCGGGACTGTCGGGGCTGGCGAGTACGCTCGCCGGATGAATCAGCCCTGGGGAGGGATCTTGAAGCCAGACGTAGCGATGGCTGAGTTGGAGAAGTTGAAGCGCGAGGCCGTCGAGCCAGGCGTCACCAGCGGCGGGGAGGCGTTCACCGCGTGGCAGGCACGGGCAAAGGGGCCTACTCATCGCCGCGTTCTCGCCAAAGCACCATCTCGTCGAGTCTCTTGACGGGGTGAGGTACGGCGTGATGGTCGCCTGGTCCGGCATGCCGGACAATGCGTGGGATGAGGCTCGGCACGAAGGTATCCGTAAAGCCTGCGGCTACCTGGACGCAGCAATATACGAGCTTAAGTTGAGCATCGGTGACGACACGGAACCACTCGACATTCGTGCCTACGACCCCGAACTCTGGGAGCACGTCAAGGGTCTCGTGCAGGACGAGGACTGGGGGAAGGTCGCGAGCCAGACGGCGATCTTCGTAGAGAACCACGTCCGCGAGTGGGCCGGAAACCCGACTGACAAGAAGGGCGAACCGCTGTATAGCAACGTCCTATGGCAGACGGTCCTCGCAGACGACTCGGAGTTTCGCCTTGGCCAACGTTCGGCAGAGTGGCAGGGCTGGCGATCACTCGGTATCGGCTTCTCGCTCGCTCTGCGAAATGTCGACGTACATCGAATCCAAAGGCGTGACGACGCCAAGCGGTACGCGATCGGAGTTCTCGGCCTAGGGAGTCTGCTCCTGACCCAGCTTCGATACGAACACAGCGAGATCCTCAACGAGGAGTGAGGCCGAGATATGGAATCAACTTGGGAAACCCGGGACCTGCCGGTACTCCAAACCATCGTCCGTGTACACGACGAGACCGGAAACACACCCGACCCATCCGAAATCTGCAAGGCGCTCGGGTTCGATGACGGGGACGTCCAACGCGCACTGCGTGCGCTGGCCCAGGAGGAACCACCACTCGTCACCAAGTTTCAGAAGGTGCTCACTGGTCGGATCCTCGGTGTCGGGGCACCTACGGGACACGCGCGCCGGATGGTAGGTGCATGGCCCACCCCAGACAATCTCGCGGACCGGATCATCGCCGCTCTCAACCAGGCCGCAGACAACGAGCCGGACGAAGCGAAGAAGAGCAAGCTCCGACGTGCCGCTGAAGCCGTGGCCGGTGTCGGTCGGGACGTGCTCACTGACGTGACGGCTCAGGTCATTACGAAGGGTATGTACGGCAGCTAGCCCAGGAGGGACCCACGCCACAACTTTGATCGGACCGGGCGCTCAGCGCGTCTTGGACAAACTGTCCGTGCGCCCAGATATCGTCGATCACGGAGGACGCGCGAATCGATCACGGTGACCGAAGTTCAGCGCGTAGCGACATGGCGAAGGGCTTCGAAATCAAGTTCGACAAGGGCTGGGAGAAGGCGATCCAGAATGCAGCTGCGGGCGCGGTTCAGGATGAGATCCGCAGGACGCAGGCGACGCTCGACCGGATCTTCAATCAGTACAACGGTCAGCCTGTCTCGACCATCAAGCCGGTGCTGCTTCGCGAATGGCGTCGCGGCGGCGGAACAATGTCGGACGGCGAGGCGACCGACTGGGCCGAGCTCATCAGCAGCGGTCAGCGGATCGTTCTGAAGCAAGGCTGATGACTGCTCCGGACTTCGCCGACTGGGCCGAGAAGATCGAGGGCCCGATCTGCGACGACCTGATGAGCCTCCATCACAACCGCTACATCTGGAAGTCGATGCTGGCGATGTTGGAACAGAACCCGAAAGCAGTGTTCCACAGCGCGGTGAATGAGTGGCTCTCACGCGTATATTCCACAACACAGGCTGTCGGCATTCGACGACAGGCAGCGGCGGGCTCGGGGGAGATTACCCTGGCAAATGTCCTCAAGCAGATCGCCTCTTCACCTCGCAAGGTCACTATGGAGAAGTTCCTCAGCCTCACGCCTGAGCTGAGTCGGAAGGACCTGCTGAAGCAATGGGAAACGAACTGGCAATCGGGTAGCGAAGGGTTCATCGACTCTGCGAGGGTGAAGACCGATCAGGATCGCCTGTCGGAGGCGTCGGCAGCCGTTCACCACTATGTCAACAAGCGCATCGCGCATCTCGACAAGGTCGTTGATGAGCCGCCGTTGACTTACGACGACATCAATGGAGCACTCGACACATTCGGTAGCATCTTCAAACGCTACTACCGGTTGTTTACCGGGAAGTCCTTGATGCAGTTGACGCCACTACTCGGCCATGACTGGGTAGAGGCCTTCGAGTTCCCGTGGGCGACGCCCGAATTCAGTCCTCCGTACGAAGGAGACTTTGGCTGACCGACCGGGCGGCATCCTAAATGCGTTGCTCCAATTGGTTGCAGTTGGCACACTCGTCTTACCACCCGACGAAGGAGGAGACCATGACCAGTCGGCCAGAGCACACTGTGCTGCCGCTGTATCGGCCCTTCGTCAGGCCTCAGCGAACACCGGTCTACGAGCGGGAACGGCTCCGGGCGCGATACGCCCGCTGAAGCCCACCTGGCGACCACCGATCAGGTCGTATCAGGGGTGGTCAGGGTGGTCCCAGCTGAGCACTCGAACTCGGTTGCTACCTGGCGATTCCCTTATAAATAAGGGAAAACGCGGAGTGGTCGCGCCGGTTTGCCAAACCGTGCGTCGACCACCTGAGGTGCGCCGGCGACTCGACCGGCAACCGCTGGTCGGCCTCGGAACCATGTACGCCTCAATGCGAGTCTGTTGCCACGCTGTCAGGTGGGTGCGAAACCGCTCTGATTTCGTCCAGGCCTAGCGCCATTTGGGCAGTTGGTCACCCTCCAGTTGCAGATGCGGTCACGACCGCTACGGTATGTACTCGGGGAGGATGTCATTGGGGGCACTCGTTTGTCTGGTCCAGGGGACGCGCGGAAGCAACGCGTGCGGCGGGACTTGCTGGCATCCGCCATCGCCGCCCTGTTCGCCGCTGGGCGGTTGTCTGGGGGCAATGGATCTTCAGCTCAAGGTCCGGCGACCCGCCGCGGCCAACTGCGACCACGACCGTGACGCAACCAGTCACGATCGGACCGTCGCCGGGGTCAGAGACACCAACTGAGCGCCCCACAGAAACACCGTCAGAATCACCATCAGAGACGCCGTCCGCGACGCCATCAGGTCCGGCATCGACTCCGGTCACACCCCCGGCGACGCCACGCCAGCCGACTCAGAGGGAGCAATATGAGGCGACCGCCCGACGAGAGCTCGACCAGGGTCTCGTTGCGTACAATCCTCCGGCAGAGGCGAGGGTAGAGGAAGACTTTCAAGTGTCAGTGAGGGTGCAACGAGGCACCGTAACGGTCTCCCCGTCGCTGCGGTCTCTGCCAGGGACCGCACCGGTGACCATCGAAAAGCTCCCGGTTGGTACTTATATGCGCGTAGAGTTGCGAGGATCCGGCTTCGCTGTTGAACCGATCAGCGACGATCTTCAGCTAATCGACGGAGTCTCCGATTGGACTTGGCGAGTCACGCCCTCTGCTTCCGGAGTCGGACACTTCGTTTGACGGTAGTCGTCGAGATGAACAATCTGCCGCTCAGTGCCCGCACGTTCGACCGCTCGATTGAGGTCGCTGTCAAGCAGCAGCCATCGCTGTTCAAACGGTTTGTCGACCCGCTCGACGTCTCCAACTACATGAGTTCAGGATCGAACAGAGTTTCGAGTTTTGTCTAACCGACCTTGAGTGTCGTTCCCCACTGGACACGGAGCGTGGTCTTCGTGAAACACTCCCCGCACTCACGCGATGTACCTCGTGGGGCACGTCGCGCCGACGTGTCGGGGGAAGGGGAAAACTCAGGTGGTCCGCACTGTTGCATCGGTGATGCTCGCTTCGCTGCTTCCAAACTCGACCGGTGGCTGGATAGCAGTCATCGTCGGTGCCATCGGTCTCGCTGCGGCTGTCCAGCAGCTCACGTCGTGGTGGCTGAAGCGCAAGTACGACCGAGCCGAGCAGCGGATGCTTGACATCCTCAGGCAGCAGATCGACGCCGAGCAAGTGCAGCGCTTCGCTGAGAACGCTCGCAAGCAGGCTGAAGACTACGAGCGCCAGCAGGAAGCGCTCCGGCGTACTATCGCTGAGCAGATCCCGGTCGAAGCGCAGCGCCTTTACTTCATGCGCCGGCTGGATGCCCTGAAGAGCAACATGGGACGCGACTACTTCGAGTACCTCGATCTCAGCAGCCAGCTCGACGCGCTGGCTGGCATCAAGCAGGACCCATTGCCACCGCAGTTGGAGAAGCTCATCAAGGAGTCGGCGCTGCCTCAGCACCTCGAGGCGAGGAGACATGCTCAACAGCTTCGGGTCTTGGTCTTCATCCTCGTTGTCCTGGCAGTGATGCCCGCCAGCCTGAGCGTGCTGCTAGCAGCCGAGCTGTCGATACTCCTACACCCGCTCAGGTTCCACCCCTACGAGACCTACTTGGCCTACGGGATTCTGAGCCTTCTCGTCGCGATTGTGTGGATAGCGCCGCCGCTGGGACCTCGACTTGCTGCTCGCCTCCAACAGCGGAGGGTGCAAGGTCGTCCCCCGCTGGCCCCCGTTGGTGTCACGTTCGGCCTCCTCGCACTCTTCCTTCCCATTGCTTGGATCGCGCAGAGGAATGGCTTCTATGAGTTCCTGGGTTCGCAACAGGCTAAGGCTGCGTTCATCGGCATCGTCGGAGTCACGGTTGGCGCTTCGATCATCGTGGTTGCAGTTGCCGACACCTGGCCACGGATCTCGCGACGCATCAAGAGGCGCATGAGTGCCTGAACGAGGTACCTGAGCACACCGCTCCGGCGGTACTGGGGTCCGCCCTGGTGCTCCTGAACGCCCTGTCGGTACCCTCGCAACATCGCGCAACATGCTTGACCCGCAACGGGACGCAAGCGGAGGGTGATCACGAGCAACAGACCGCAAACGCCTAGCAGGAGGTAACCATGCGTCTCACACTGGTCGCCGGCGATCCGGACTCCATCCCCGACAACTCGCCGACCCTCTACAAGACCGACCGCGGGAGCTGGGTCGTGCAGGGCTGGGTAGTCACTGACCCTGAAGCCCTCAGCGCGCTCAACGTGCCCGAGGGCGAGACCGTCGTCGAGATCCCCGACCGGATGATCCCGTTCTTCACTCAGTAGGAGGACCGTGCAGGAACTCACCTACGGCGAGTTTCAGGACCTGACCGCTTCGATCGAACGCAGCGCCGTACACCTCGAAACTCGGGATGCCTACGGCACCGAGACTGAGCTGCCGCACATGGCCAAATGGGCGGCCCGAGAGCCCGACGACTTGGACTGGCTTCAAGAGTGGTGCGACAAGGTTCGCGGTCACGTGGAACAAGGCCGTTCGATTCGCCGCGCCAAGATCGTCTCCGAGCCGCTGAGCGACTACCAGCGCTGGGCGTACACCCTGATCGGACCGATGGTCGACGCCGGCGAGGACATCCGCTGGGTGCCGCGCAGATCAACGTCGTCGATCTGCATCCCCGGCAACGACTTCTACGTGCTCGACGACGAGAAGGTCATCTTCTTGCACTACGCCGGCTCGGGCCTCAATAACGCCCTCACTCTCTCCACTGATCCGGCGGATGTCGAGCGATGCCGCACCGCCTTTGACGAGGTGTGGGCATTGTCCGTGCCGCATCGTGAATACAAGCCCGAATAGCGCTGCCAAGAAGGCGCAGGAGGCATTGGGCCTGCGCCTTCGCACGCTACGTCTTGACGCTGGTCTCACCGCTCGTCAGCTCGCAACGGAGACGGGCTGGCACTTCACCCGCATCAGCAAGATCGAGAATGGCGTTCAGCGACCGACCAGCGACGACATTCGAACCTGGTGCGCTGCATGCTCCGCCGGGACCGAGGTTGCGGACCTGATCGCCCAGGCCCGATCGATCGAGTCGATGTACATGGAGTTTCGGCATCGCACTCGCACCGGTCTCAAGCAGCTGATGCGTTCGCCGGTGCCGCTGTACGAGCGGACGTCGCAGTTCCGCATCTACGAGCACAACGTCATTCCGGGCATCTTCCAGACGGCTGGCTACATCCGCGCCATGCTGCCGTTCTGGTTTTCGTTTCTCGGCGTGCAGCGCGACGACCTCGAGCAGTCCGTTGCTGCGCGTCTTGAGCGCCAGTCCATGCTCTATGACGGGGCCAAGACCTTCGCCGTGGTCCTGGAGGAAGCGTGCTTGCGGACGACCCTCGGCGACCCTGACATTCTCCGCGGGCAACTCGATCGCCTGCTCTCGATCATGAGCTTGCCCAATGTGGCGCTCGGCATCATCCCGTCGATGACCCCGCGAGATGTGATCGGCTCCGCCGGCTTCTGGATCTTCGATGACACGTTGGTGAAGCTCGAGACGCCCACAGCCAGCATTGAGGTCTCCCAGCCCCAGGAAATCGACCTCTATGTGCAGATGTTCGATCACATCCGCAGCTCAGCCGTCTACGGCAGTGAAGCGCGCCGTCTGATCCTGCGCGTCATAGACGAATTGGGCTAGCAACTTCCCGCAACTCGATAGCCGCCCATCGCGCGCGACTCATACGGTCGAACCCATGAGTCCCGAGATGCTCGACTTGGCGATCGTCAGTGCCGTCATCGCTGTGGTGATGGTGTGCGACGTCGTGTCGGACATGAGGGCCGGTAGTGCGTGACTGTCTCAGGAAGCGGCTACTCGCTGTTTGGAAGCGACTCAACGACGCGTTCAGGCGATGGCAAGACGAAGACTGAGCGTCAACGCGCCTACGCCTACATGCGCAAGCACCTCCTGATGTTCGATGCGGAAGTCAGTCGGACCAAGCAGCGCCTTGAGTACTTCGCCGAACAGTCCGACCTCGAGCTTGCAGCCGTGTTCATCGAAGAGATCCAGACGTACCCAGCAGCCTTTGAGCGGTTCCTCCAGGCCGTCATTCAGGACGACGTGAAGGTCGTTCTTCTGCCGAGCCTTCTGCACTTCGCCGTGCTCGGATCGCCCAACCACATCAAAGAGTTCTTCGAGGCAGCTACGGGAGCAAAGGTCCTCTCGGCTCTCGACGTCGTGACCTACCGAGCCGGCGAGGCGGTGTCTTGATCCCTGCGTCGGCGCCGCCTCGCCGTTCCAAGTTGCTAGTTCGTCCACGAGCGGAGCTGTCCATCGCCGCCTGAAACGGGGGACTGCGAAGGGCACCATCTCGCTGGAGAGCTAGCAACGCGCTCCTTCACGGTTCAAGCCTTTTTGGCTTTGAAATACCCTGGTGGCTTCGATGCCAGACGCCCAGACGGTTCCTCCGTAGCGTCACGAAGTTCGCTCCTAAGCTCCAGGAGCCGGTTCATCTCCGGCCCTTGTGTGACGACGTCGGACGACCCCGGAAGGCCAGGGAGCATCGATTCGACTTCAAACCTGAATGCTGCCGCGGCGGCCATACATACCTCGAGGTCATTCCAGGCCGGGGAGTTGGGCTTTGTGAGATTCTGTGCTTCAGCGCACTTGGCGCGCCACTGATAAGCGCTGCCTGCAAGTGCCTTGAGTGCATGATCGGGCGCGGCTACGTCGAAAAGCACCTTGGTTCGGCGGAGATTCACGACGTCCTGGAGACTCTCTGCGCGCTTACGGCGCTTACGGAAGGGCTGATACAAGCCGAAGGCAACCCCGGCCACGGCGACCACGAGCCCCGCGAGGGCCAGCCAGTTGGAAAGGTCCATGGTCACCCCCAGAGACGTTGTCCCGGCGAGGTCAGTCTATGGCTGACCTGCCAATTGTTCGAGATCGAGCTCTTCTGGGGAGCTACTGGGCTGGGCGTGTGGCGGCGCCGATCGAGACCGGCTCAGCGCATTCATGACGTCCGTGGAGCCGCCGAATCTCAGCGCCTTCGTGTGGCTGATCGGCGCGGCGTAGTCGCCACCACTGTGGCCGCGGCTGCGCTGATTGGGTTGTTCAATCAAGCGAAGAAGAAATGGAGGCGGCGCACGGGGCAGCAACCCGAGGATAGCGGCAGGAACACGAGCGCAGAGCCGGGCGAATCCTCTGTATCTCCGGCGCGAGCCACGGCCAGCCGAACTAAGCCTCCGACGAGGAAGTCAAAGAACTCGACGGCGAAGCCGCGACGCTCAAATAGCCGCACAAAGTCAAGCGGGTAAAGCCTATCCACTGGCGAAAGCTACGTGGCGGCGGTAATGATCCGACCCCTGAATCGATCACCGACATTTCGAGGTCTGGAGGCCGACGGCCGGACGTCGCCGCACCGCCTCAAGCTGCATCACATGACCTTGCTGCGGATCTCCTGGGCGTTCGGTGTCGAGACTGAAGGAGGCAGCCGGTCCGGCGCCCGGGAACTGCAAGACTCGAGCGTCTCATAGACGTCTTTATAGCTCCCGGCGGCGAGCAGGTCGGCCGCGCAATTCTCGCACGGTCCGGAACCTTGGCAGTGCTGGGCAGTGACTCGGTTAAGGACGTGGACACGAGCGTCGCTGGGGTGATCGGCTCGGACGACGAACCACTCCCCTTGCTGGTCAGCTGGCTCCGCCTGACGCGCGATCGAGGGCCGTTGGGGTGCGTACAAATATCCATCGACGAAGCGGAGAGCGAACGCTCGATCTAAGTGGTCCCGCTCGTCAACTGTGAACTCGGTCGATTGCAACCAGGTGGCGGCGGCTTCGACCGTTCCTGGACCCCACACCCACTCGGCAGGGTAGGCCGTCATTTCGTAGCGGGAGTGGAACTCGAACAGGTATGGATCCTGGGCCACTGCATTGATGATGATGTAGACCCGTCACTATGAGCACCCGGCTCGGTGCCGATCTGGTGCGCGTCTACCAGCTGCATGCTGCCGGCTTCGGTCCAGCCAAGGGCGAGCATGTGCCGTAGCGCTGGCGCTGGGTAATACTTGCCGTTCGGGGTGGGGCGACCCCAGAGCTGGTTGATGACCTCGGCGGCGGCACGGAGTTCCTTGGCGGCCCTCACCGAGCTCGTCAGGTGCGGGCTGGCGTGGGCGACGAGGTTTCGCAGGACGCCGCGGATTCGCTCCTGGTGGCGGTTGCGCTGGCCGCGGTAGTAGCCGAGCCGTCTGGCCCACGTGGTCAGATCCGGGAGCATTCCGTTGAAGCGCAGGTATGGTCCGTCGTCGCCGACGACGAGCTTCTTACCGCGACAGGCCTGGAAGACAGTCTCGTAGCTGTTCGCATTGACTGTGATCGGCGCGCCCTGTTTGTCGATGAAGGTGATGACGTTGCTGTAGTGCTCCATGAACCGGTCCCGCAGGGCCTGTTCAACGATCAGGAGTGCGTGGTCGTGAACGAGAGTGTAGGCCTCGAGCACAGGACGCCATGCGCGAAGACCGTCCGCAGTCGATCGAAGGCGACCCGGGTCGCCGCGGCGACATCATCCGAGAGCTCGATTCCGGCCACGAGCTGCTGCTGATACTCGGCCGCGTCCGCCTCGCACATGCGCCCGAGGCCCCTCGGGGTGAAACTGAGTGAGTGGTCGTCGGCGCGCTGGAGTTCTTCCAACGTCTGGATCTTCATCGACACAAGCATCGGCTGTTGCCCGCATCCCGGCCATCGCTTTTGTCGGCGAGTCGCCGGGTGCCTGCGAGCGGCCGGAGGAAACGGGCCGCGCCGAAGGCGCGCCCTCGATCTACCTGAGGCAGGTGCGGCGGTTGCGCTCGACGACGTCGCGCGTGACATGGCTCGTGACATGAAATTGGGTCAAACAGAGTGGATTGAGTCAGGTAGAGGTGCCGCTACCCGAACTCCCGGAGCCTGAAGTTGATCGGTGTGGCGGGTGGCGTGGCTCTCATAATCCCTGGGTCGCGGGTTCGAGTCCCGCCCGCCCTACTCGGAAACCACAGGTCAGGAGCACATTGCTCCTCCTGTGTTGCCGGCGAAACCAGCCTTCATGCCATGGTTCGTGCCATGAAGGCCGTGCTGCCGCTGCTGGGCACGACGCGGCTGTCGCTCCTCGATGTCGAGACCCTGGACACCTTCGATGCCGAGTTGCGGAGATGTCGCATCCATTGCCAGGGACGCGAGAACAACTTTGGACGCAGCCCGGCCCAGACCATCGGCCCCTCGGCGGCTTCGAGCGCACCACCGAACGGCATTGTCACGACGGTTCGCCGTACGCGCTGATCCTCGCCACCGGCGCTCCGATCGACGGCGTGCCGATCACCCTGATCGAGAGCCACAATCCCGCACCCGGGCTCGTCATACGGGTCGAGACGTGCTCCGTGCCCTCTACCGCCGGCTCCCGACGAACGCGACCACCTCGAACACATGATCACCGAGCTCGAGCGCGACCACGAGCAAGTGCGGCAACTGTTCAAACACGGCGGCGGCCTCCACGCCGGGTACGAAGGCCGCGTGCCATCAACGAACAGATGAGGGCCGCAGCCGATTTCCCGCCCGCACCAGACACAGCTGCACAAGATCCCAACATCGCTGGGTCCATCGCCCCTCCTGGCCAGCGCACAGGCCGCGGCGCCCGGAGGCCAAGGACTGGAGCCGCCCCGGACAGCGCCCGGCCGTACCACCAGATGCCGAACGAACCGGAGTCCGCTGCCGAACTGGACTAGAGCCTGCGCTGGAAAGCGATGCGTTGGTCGACGGTGCGGAAGCCTAGGTGGTTGTTGACGGCGATCATCGGGGCGTTCTCGGGGGCGTTCCATGTGTGCAGGACTACGCGGTGGTCGAGGCCGGCCTGGAGGGAACGCAGGTTGGGGACCTTCACCGCCATCCCGAGACGCTTGCCGCGGTGTTCTGGGCGGACGAACGTGTCGAACTGGTAGAGATCGGTCGAGCCGGTCGCTCCGCCCATCTGCGTGTACGCCGCGAGCCGGCCGTCCCCGTCGACCGCCGCGGTCGTGTGACAAAACCGCCCCTGCGCGAGCCGTCGGGCCTCCGCCTGCCGGATCCGCTCGGGCGTCCAGCGCGTTGCCTCCAGCCCGCTGTCCCCCTGCGGCACGTCCTGGCTCATCGCGCGCAGTGCGTCCGCGAACTGCTCAAGCCAGTCGTCGGGCGTGTGCTCCCGCCACTGCACGATCTCGTACCCGACTACAGGCCGATCGAGTCCGTCGATCTGCCCGGCGCCGAGCGGCAACTCCAGCACCTGGTGCAACTCGGAGTGCTTCCGGACGAACCGGCGCGCCTCGGCAAACGCCGTACCGGCACTTTCACCTGTCACCGCATCCGCGATCACACTCGCCGACAACCGCGTCCGCCCGTCACTCCGCGCCCGCTCGATCACCTCGTCCAGCAACCGCGACCCGATCCCACGCCGCCGGTAGCGCGACTCAACGGCGAGCTCGACATCGACGGTGTCGGTGTTCTCCAGCAACCAGCAGTCCAGCCAAGCGATCCCAAGCCACTCGTCCCCGTCCACCACCCCGAGCCCATCGACCCGCATGTCCGCGTGCCCCCCGGCGAACAACACCCGAGCCTCGTCGATCCCCAACCCAGCCGGAAACTCCCACTCCCGCCCCACCCGATCCCGCACCCCGAAGAACCGCCCGAAAACCTCGGAGTCCCGCCCATCCACCACCACAATCCGCATGCCCCGGACCCTAGCCGCTCGAACGGCGCGCTGGGCGGGTCCGAATGCCTAGTGGCTGATCGCGCAGGCCATCGGTTCATGGAGCCGCAACTGCTCGCCGTTGCGGCGACGCTCGAGTTCATGCTGGGTGGTCCGAGCCGACGAGTTGGGATCGTTACTGACGAGCCGGGCGCCGACCTGGAATCCGCCGCGACGGAGGCGATCGCCCACCTACAGGCCGCCGGGCCGCTCTCGCTCCCTTCTTCTGGCAGCAGTTCGCAGTCGGCGACGTCGTCGGCGTGGTCAGAGTCAGCGAAACCACTGGCGAAGAGCGGACCGAGCTCAAAGAGGTCACGGTCCTCGAAATCCGCGGCCACGCACCCTTGCATGAAGCCGTCGTTGAGGATGCGCTCGGCGTGACGCATCTTGTCAGCGGATCCGAGATCCGGCGCCGCTGATCGTGCCGAGGTGAACCGGTCGACGGGTCGCGCAGCGATCTGCCGACGGCGTGGTCGGGGTGGCTGGTCTAATACCCGGATGAAGCCCACCCCGAGCGCGGACGTCCCGCTGTCCGAGGCCTGGCTCAGGTACTTCGCCGACCGTGGGCACCCTGGCGTCCGGCGCATCGGTGCCGGTGTCGAGGGCATCGTCTACCGTCTGGGCGGCGGTCGGGTCGCGAAGGTCTGGAGCCGTCGGCCGGCGGTTGGCTTCGAGCTGATGCGCGAGGTGTACGCCGACATCGCGCAGCACCAACTGCCGTTCTCGACCCCGGAGATCCTCGGCCTCGAACACCACGAGGGCGTTCCGGTGACGTACGAACGTGAACTGCCAGGAACCCCGATGCGGGTCGACTCCGCGCACGCGGCCTACGAGCGCGAGCTGCCTACCTCGGAGCTCGACGCGCTACTGGTCGTCCTGCGAGGTCTGGCCTCGGTGCCGGGCACCGAAGCCATGCGCCGGCTGACGGTGCAGGGTGACGACCGTCCACTGTGGCAGGACCACGATTCTTTCTGTACTGCGCTTGCGGCCCTGGTCGCTCGAGCCGTAGCCCGGAACGGCGCTGCCCTGGCTGCACAGATACCGGAATTCGAGGCGGGAGTCGAGCGTACGCAGCAGGCGTTGCGTGCACTCCCCCACGGCCCGGTGACAGCGATCCACGGCGATCTCGTCCCGCCCAACATCCACCTCGACGCGTCTGGCCGGCCCGTTGCGCTGCTCGACTTCGGCTTCTACACGACCGCGGGCGATCCGGCCTTCGAGGCTGCGGCCACCGCCGCCATCTGGGACATGTACGGACCACACGCCGAGGAGCACACTGCAGAACTCACCCGGATCTTCGCCGACGAACTCGGCTACCCGCCGTCGACCCTCATCGCCTACCAGGCCGCGTATGCGCTCACGACGTACGACCTTTTCGGCCTGGGCGACGCCGACGGGCACTTCCGGTGGTGCGTCCGACAGCTACGACGCAACACCGTGTTCAGGGCCTCACCTGTGATCCGGGGCGCGTCGGGCGGCCAGGGTTGTCGAGCGGGGTGTGCTGACGGCTGCTGATCCGGTGTGGGATGCCGCGACGCGGCAGGCTGGCCGATCCGGCTGGACGTCCAAACACGACTGCACTACGAACTGCTCGCCGAGAAACGCGAGCGGGAGACCAGGTTGGCCACCGAGCGTGCCACCACCCGGGAGTGCAGACCGTCGGGCGATGTGTCCAGAGAATGCGGCCGCTGATCTCCGGGAATCCCGCTCGCCTGGGCTCTTGCCGCCGACCTAGATGCGCCACCGAGCAGAACTCCCGTCACTCCAACATCCGGCGGTACCAGTTGAACGACGGGAGACTGGATCTGCATCTCATGCAGCACTCCCGTCTTGTGGACACGAGCATGTTCCACACAGTTGGCCCCGGACTTGGTCGCCAAACGTGGCGCGGGCGGGACGGGTGCGGGAGACTTCCTCGATGGCTCCTGAGTACGCCCAAAGTGACCAGTTCCGTGGTGGCCGCATCCACCTGTGCG